>DATIEU010000114.1:0-5960 GCA_035455565.1 Steroidobacteraceae bacterium
CGCCGGCCAGATCACCGATTCGGTCGTGACGCCCAACCTCATCACCGCGCCCGACCAGGTTTCATTCATCGTTGACCCCGATGCGCTGCGCGAAGGGTTCTATGGCGAATGTTCCGACGAGGACTTCGCGCTCGCGCAAGCGTGCCTGAGGCCCGAGCCGGTCGCCCCGTGCGCGACTCCGCTGCAACTGACCGGACATAATTTCGGCCGCGTGCCGCGCGTATATATAGAGTGTCTGCGTGATCGCGCCATCACGCCGGACGCACAGCGCCGTATGTACACGGCGCTGCCGTGCCGCAAGGTCCTCTCGTTGAACGCGGATCACTCGGCATTCTTCTCGCGCCCCGCCGAGCTGGTGAGCCACCTGCTCTCCTTGTGACACAATCCGCCCATGCCGCTGACCCGCATGGAGCATTACCTGGTGCTGACCGACGACATCGACGGCACGCGGGACTTCTATTGCAACGCCCTCGGCATGCGCGTCGGCCCGCGGCCGCCGCTCAAGTTTGCGGGCTACTGGCTCTATGTGGGCGAGACGCCCTGCATCCACATTGGTGAATGGAAGTCGTACGTGGCGCATTCGGGCGAAGTCGGCATTCCGGTGACGAGCCCCGCGCCGGGCACCGGGCCGATCGATCACATCGCATTCAATGCCGTCGACTATGATGAAGTGCGCGCGCGACTCGATCGCCACGGCGTGACCGCGCATCTCAATGTCGTGCCGGGCAACGGGCTACGCCAGTTGTTTCTCCACGACCCGAACGGCATCAAGATCGAGATCAATATCCCGGGCTAGATATTCCGCGCGGTCATCTCGCGCGCGATGTACTCCGCCTGGCGGAGCACCAGCGCCACGATCGTGAGCGTCGGGTTCGCCGAACCGGAGCTGCTCAAGAGGCTCCCGTCGGACACGAAGAGATTGCGGATGTCGTGCGTCTGCCCCCAGGAGTTGGTCACGCCGTCGCGCGGATCAGCGCTCATGCGCGCCGTGCCCATGTTGTGCGCGGCGGGCGTGCCGTTGCCGCGAACCACGCGCTTGGCGCCGACCGCCTCGTAGAGCTTGGTCGCTTGTGCATGCGCATGCTTGCGCATCGCCAGGTCGTTCGCATGATCGTCGACGTGCAGATGGGCGACCGCGTTGCCGTGCGCGTCCTTCACCTTGGGATCGAGCGTGACGCGATTCCCTGACTGTGGCAGATCCTCGCCCAGGATCAGCATCCCCGCCATGTTTCGATAGTTGTCGATCACCGAGGCGAAGTCGCGTCCCCAGCCGTAGGGAACGCCCGCGAGCGGCAGGCTCGGCAGGTCGAGCGCGGCAAGCTCCAGGTGATAACCGCCCACGAACCCGCGCCTGGGATCGTTGACGGTCTCGTCCTCGACCACGCCCGCGAGCGTCGCTCCTCGCCACGCGTGCACGGGCTTGTCGAAGATGCCCCACACGAAGCTGCTCACGTGGTGACAGTAGTTGCGTCCCACCTGGTCCGAGGAATTGGCAAGCCCGTGCGGGAAGCGCGCCGATTCCGAGAGCAGCAGCAGGCGCGCAGTCTCGATCGAGTTGCCGGCGACACACACCAGGCGCGCTTCTTGGCGTTGGTCTTTCCCCGTCGCATCGCGATACACGACACCTGTGACGCGGCCTTTATCGTCATGCTCGATGCGTGTTGCCATCGCCTGAATGCGCAGGTCGAGCTTTCCGGTCGCTTCGGCTTGCGGAATCTCGGTATACAGCGTGCTCCACTTGGCGCCCGTCTTGCAGCCCTGCACGCAAAAGCCCTGCTGGATGCAGAAGCCGCGGCCGTCTTCGCTGGGGCGCGTATTGATCGCCATGTAGTTGGTGTGCACGCGCTTGTAGCCGAGCTTCTTCGCGCCGGCATACATCACCTTGAAGTTGTTGGACGCCGGCATGCCGGGGTTACCGTTGCGGCGTGTGACGCGCAGCCGCTGCTCGGCGAGCCGGTAGTACTTTTCGAGCTCCTGGTACTTGATCGGCCAATCGATGAGCGAGGTGCCTGGGATATCACCGTAGGTCGTGCGCCCGGCGATTTCCCAAGGCTGGTTGCGCGGCGTGGTCGCTGTCCAGTGCACGGTCGTGCCGCCGACGGTCTTGGCGGTCCACGACGGCAGCGTCGGAAACTCGCGCGCCACGCTCCAGTTACCCGATTGCGTACGCGGATCGAGCCAGGTGAGTTGCACGAACGCTTCGCCAGGAACTTGCGAGAAGGTGGCGATCGACTGGCGCGCACCGGCCTCGAGCAGCACCACTTTGATACCGCGACGACTGAGCTCGTGTGCGAGCGTGCCACCGCCCGCTCCCGAGCCGATGATGACCACAACGCCTGCATCGTTGAAATCGAACTTCGCCATGGCGTCAACCCGAGACCGGGACCGGACCGCTGTCGGCCAGCGGTACGTCCGGCAGCCAGCGCAGGTCGTTGAAGCCACGGTACAGATAGCCGCCCTTGGAGAAGGATTCGCCCTCGTACCCGAAGTAGGCGTAAGCGAGCGGCGTCGCGTAGAGAATCTGCAGCGTCTTCACGCGCGTGGTCTGGAAGAAGGGCGAGGACTCGATCTTCCTGAGCGCCACCACTCGGTCGGCCTCGCTCGCCGTGGCAAATCCCGCGCCGAGCGTCTTGACACCCTCCTTGAGCAGCGTCGCGAGTCCAGGGTCCTTCGCGGCCTCTGCATCCACCGCCTGGATGACCATCGCGTAGGCCGCGTCTTCGAGCTTGTCGTGCGGGGCGATGGTGCGCGAGACGGCCATGAGTGCTTGCCCTTCCGCGCTCGTGAGCGCGGTCAAGTCGACGGCCCAGGCGCGCGTCGGCGCAATGAGCGCCCACGGACTACCCACGGCCAGCAAGCCGGTCAGCACGCCCGTGGTCTTCAGGAATTCACGCCGCCGTAACGGGCTATCGATTGTCATGGCTCTCCCCCCCGGTCGATCGCTCGCTCACTTTTCCACAGCAGCCGCGCGCTGGGCAAGCAGCCTCCCGCCCTCTATCCGCCGGCAAGCCGGAACGCTACCCTCGCCTTCCTCCACAAGAACAACCCCTGGAGCTCACATGTCCGGCGATGACATGACGCGGGCACGATGACAGCCCTCCTGCTGCTCATCGCCTGCTTCTCGCTCGGCGTGTTGGTCGCACGCTTTGCGCGGCCACCGCCGGGACTCGCCCAAGGCATCAATTGGTGGGTGATCTACGTGGCGCTCCCGGCGCTGGTGCTCGAGCTGATTCCGCGGCTCGAAGTCGATCCGCAGCTCTGGTTCCTGGTCGCAGCGATGTGGATCGTCTTTCTCGGCGCCTGGGCCCTGGCCGCCATCGTCGGCGGCGCCCTCGGCTGGTCGCGTGCACGGATTGGCGGGGTTGTGCTGGCCGGTGGGCTGAGCAATACCGCGTTCACGGGCTATCCACTGATCGAGGCGCTGCACGGTAAGGAAGGCCTGGCACTCGCGGTCGTCACCGATCAGCTCGGTTGCTCCATCGTGCTCGCGACGGGCGGCGTGTTCGTCGCGTCGCTGTACTCCGGTGGCGGCAAGCCGTCCTGGGACATGTTGTTACGACGCGTGCTGCTGTTCCCCGCATTCCTCGCACTCATCGCGGGGCTGGTTGCGGGTGCCTTCGGCGGCTGGCCGGCCGCGCTCGACAACGTCTTCGCGCGCGTCGGGAGCACACTCACTCCGCTCGCGCTCTTTTCCATCGGCTTGCAATTCAGACTGCAGCTCAACCGCTCGCAGCTGGGCGCGGCCGCTCTCGCTCTCTCCTGGAAACTGGCGCTTGCGCCGTTCGCCGTTTTTCTCGTCGGTTACGTCACCGGTATCACCGGACTCACGCTCACCGTGGGTGTGCTGCAGGCCGCGATGGCGCCGATGATTTCCTCCGCCATCCTGTCCGAGCAACATCGGCTCGAGCCTGAGGTCGCGAACATGGCGCTCGGTGCCGGCATTGTGATTTCGCTCGTCACGGTGCCGCTGATCGATCGGCTCTTGACCTGAGATCACGCTTCCAGGTGCACGATCTCCGCGTCCTGGCCCTGGAAGCTCACCACGTCACCGACTTTCTTGCCGATGAGCGCCGCGGCCAGCGGCGACACCCAGCTGATGCGGCCTTGTGGGGGCTCGGCTTCGTCTTCGCCCACGACACGAAATTCGCGCCGCGATCCGTCGGCGGATTCGAGCATCACCTTGACGCCGAAACGCACGACATCCGGCGTCGCAGTGGGTTCCACCACACGCGCGCTGACACGCCGCTGCGTCCAATAGCGCAGATCGCGCTCGATGCGCGCGAGCGCGGCTTTATCGTCCTGCTCGCGCGCTGCACGCCGCGCCGCTTCGAACTCGCGGATCTGTTCCTCGATCTGCCTCAAGCCCGCGCTGGTCACGAAGTTGGGATGCGGGCTGATGACGCGCTCGGGAAGGGACTCCGTGTCCTGATCCGATTCGCGAACGAAGGCTCGACTCATGGCTGGGGGACCTCGCAAGGCGGATCGTGGGCCGATTCGCCAGCCGCGGCAAGCTGCGCCGTAGGCTAGACTGAACCCAATGAAAGACCTCACCCAGGGACCGATCGGCGGGCATCTCGCACAGATGTCTCTGTTCCTCGGCGCCGGAATGCTCATCCAGACGCTCTACTACATCGTCGACCTGTACTTCGTAGCAGGTCTCGGCGAGACGCCGCTCGCCGGGGTGAGCGCGGCAGGAACCGTGACTTTCCTGGTGCTGGCGCTGACGCAGGCACTGGGCGTCGGCACGCTCGCGCTCATTTCGCACGCCGTCGGCCGCAAGGATGAACAAGACGCAGGCCTGATCTTCAACCAGGCGCTCGTGATCGCCGCCATCTGCGGCATGCTCTTGCTGCTCGCCGGCTACGCGTTCAGCGCCGCCTACATGGAGAAGATCAGTGCCGACGCCGCTACCGCGCGTGCCGGTGAGACCTACCTGCACTGGTTCCTGCCGGGGCTCGCCCTGCAGTTCGTCACGGTCGCGATGACCTCGGCACTGCGCGGCACCGGCATCGTGAAGCCCACCATGCTGGTGCAGGCCATCACGCTCGTGATCAACATCATTCTCGCGCCAATCCTCATCGCCGGCTGGGGCACGGGCCACCCGCTCGGCGTGCTGGGAGCGGGGCTCGCGAGCACGATTGCGATCGTCGTGGGCGTGTTCCTGCTGATCGTCTATTTCGCGAAGCTCGAAAAGTACGTGCGCGTCGACCGCTCGCTGTGGCGCCCGCGGTTCGACACGTGGAAGCGCATGTTCAACATCGGATTGCCCGCGGGCGGCGAATTGATGCTCATGTTCCTGGTAGTGGGCGTGATCTATTGGTGCATCCGGGACTTTGGCGCCGCGGCACAGGCGGGATTCGGCGTCGGCGCGCGGGTCATGCAATCGATCTTCCTGCCCGCCATGGCGGTCGCGTTCGCCGCCTCGCCGATCGCGGGGCAGAACTTCGGCGCGCGTCGTGCTGACCGCGTGCGCGAGACGTTCCGCACGGCGGCACTCGTGAGCACGGTGATCATGGCGGCGCTCACGGTCATCTGCCACTGGGACCCGGAGCTGCTGGTGCGCGCATTTTCGAGCGACCCGCGTGTGGTCGAAGTCGGCTCCGAGTACCTGCGCATCGTCTCCTGGAATTTCATCGGGACCGGCATCATTTTCACGTGCTCGGGCCTCTTCCAGGCGCTCGGCAACACCTGGCCGGCCTTGCTGAGCAGCGGCGCGCGCATCCTCACCTTCTGCCTACCCGCATTCTGGCTGTCGACGCAGCCGTGGGTGCGGCTCGAGCACTTCTGGTACGTGTCGGTGGCGAGCGTCGTGTTGCAGGCACTGATGAGCCTGTGGCTGATACGCGGGGAACTGCAGCGACGTCTCACGTTTGCCTGAGGGAACGTAGCGCGGCCTTATTCGTCGAAGGGAAGGTCATGCCCCGCTCCGGATCGAGCAAGCGCCGTGCACCCCGAACGCC
>DATIEU010000115.1:0-6412 GCA_035455565.1 Steroidobacteraceae bacterium
GGTCGTATCCGGACCGGCCGTCGCGACTGCGTCACCGGATGGACTCATATCGATTATTTGTCGCGAGTTGCGACCGTGAGATTTCCCCCGTTTGTCCTGCCAATCAGCGCCGCCACCCGTGCCGCCATGAGGAATTCGCGCGACGATGGCGTTCGCGCCCAGATCCCACACGAGCGCGCCACCTACGCCGCCTCCAGCGGCGACGAGATGGCCGTCTGAGTTGAAGTCGAGTGACTCAGGCTCCTCACCCGTCTCGATGACGACTTCCTTGTCGGCTCCCGGAAGAATGACCAGCGCCTCGCGCAACGCGCGCTCCGCACGTTCCGTTGCAGCGCGTCGCTGAGCTTCAATCGCCAACAGCGTGCTGAGCTGCAGGTTGTCGAGGCGTGCATCGTTTTCGAACAGGTTCGACCACCAGGTCTTGGTGTCTTCCCCCGGCGTTACGGTCAGGACCTCCGCGCGCAAACGGTCCGACTCGCGTGCCAGTTCATCCGCCTCTTGAGCGACCGCGCGATTAGTCTCGAACTGCCGCCAACCAAACCAGCCACCGCCAACGAGCAACACTGCGGCCAAGCCGATGGTCACGCGACGCAGCAGGTGCTTGCGCTTGAACGCGCGCCGTCGCTGCTCGCGCTCTGCGAGCTCAGCGGTGTCGATCACCGCGCCTTGTGCGTGGATCCGCTGGATGTCCTCGATAAGTGCCAGCAACGACGCGTCGTTCGCCGCACCGTGCCACTGCGAAAGGTCGCGTGCCTGCGTTTGCCGAAACGGCATCGGCGGCTCACTGCCGTCGAGCAGCACGGGTGCCAGAACCTGCCGCTCCCAGCCTTCCGAGGCCTCGGCCACCACCCAATTCGAATCGATGGAATGCTTTGACCACAGGACGACGACGCAGCGACTCGCCGCCACGGCGTCCTGGATGCGCTTGGGAAACTGCTCACCGGTGCGCAGGCTCGTATCCCACCACACCGACCAGCCCCGCGCGCCCAGCAATGCGCCGGCAAGCTTGCGCGCGAGCGCGCGCTCTTCATGCGCGTAGCTGATGAAGACGTCGTGCATTGCCCGGTGAGGGCTAGCGATACCGGGCGAGGATCTTCTGCAGCGCCTTGGAGCCGGGCGTCAGTTTCTCGTAGGGCACGCTGTTCAGTGCCACACCGGGCGTATCGTTTAGATCGTGAAAGTCATTGTCCGCGGGTTCGACGAACAGGAGGCCCGTGAGGAATTCGTGCTCCCCGAGCTTGCGCTGGATGTACTCATACGCAGCCGGACGATCGACCGGGTTGTACTCGCGATCCACCTTGCGAAGCTGCATCCGCGTGCCGTCGTGCATGGTCACCGGCAGCACTTCACCCTCGGCGTAAGCCGCGGTGATCTCCTGCATGGGCGCGACGAAATCGGTGTGCACCGCCTCCACGTAGTGCTCGCGCGTGAAGGCATAGCTCTTGGTGGAGCCCTCGTGGTCGTTGAACGTGACGCAGGGCGACAACACATCGATCAACGCAAAGCCCTTATGCTTGATGCCGGCCTGGATAAGCGGCACGAGCTGCTCCTTGTCACCGGAAAAGCTGCGCGCCACGAAGGTCGCGCCGAGCGTGAGCGCGAGCAGCACCGGGTCGATGGGCGGCTGCATATTGGCCTCGCCGCGCTTGGCCTTGCTGCCGAGATCCGCCGAGGCCGAGAACTGGCCCTTGGTCAGGCCATACACGCCGTTGTTCTCGATGATGTAGACCATGTTGATGTTGCGGCGGATGGCGTGACAGAACTGGCCCAGCCCGATGGAGAGCGTGTCGCCGTCGCCCGAGACGCCGATGTAGTGCAAGTTGCGGTTGGCGGCGTTGGCACCGGTTGCGATCGAGGGCATGCGGCCGTGCACGGCGTTGAAACCGTGGCCGCCGGAGACGAAGTACGCGGTGGTCTTGGACGAGCAACCGATGCCCGAAAGCTTCACGATCTCATGCGGCTTGAGCGACAGCTCCCAGCATGCCTCGGTAACCGCGGCAGTAATCGAATCGTGGCCGCAACCGGCGCACAGCGTCGACATCACGCCTTCGTAGTCGCGGCGCGTGAGGCCGAGCTCGTTCTTCGGCAAGCTCGGGTGTGCGACTTTCGGCTTCAGCAGGTAACTCATGATGCGGCTCCCGTGATCCGGCCCTGGTCTTCACCGACCTCGGCCATCACGCCATTCACGATGCACTCGGATGAAATGGACAGTCCGCTGTAGTGCAGGATCGAGCGCAGCTTCGACTTCTCGACGGCGGTCTCGAGCGTGAGGAGCGAGCGCAGCTGCGCGTCGCGATTCTGCTCGACGACGAAGATGACTTCGTGCCGCTCGAGAAAATCCTCCACCTCGCGACCGAACGGGAAAGCGCGGATGCGCATGTAGTTCACGCCGACGCCGCGAACCTGGAGGATGTCGAGCGCCTCGCGCACCGCGCCGTCCGAGCTCCCGACCGCCACGATCGCGACCTCGAATGGCCCGCGCTGCTCGATCACGGCCTTCGGGATGTACTGCGCGGCCGTCGCGAACTTGCGCTTCAGCCGGTCGAGCACGATCTGGTATTCGGCGGAGTCCTCGGTGTAGCCGCCGTATTGCGTGTGACCGGAGCCGCGCGTGAAGTACGCCGCTTTCGGATGCATGCCGGGGAGTGTCCGATACGTAATGCCGTCCTCGTCGACGTCGCGGTAGCGGAAGAACCGGTCGAGTTTCAGCACCTCCTCGAGGTTCAGCATCTTGCCGCGGTCGGGCCGGAAGCTGTCGTCCCACTTGAGGTCCGGGCACATCCAGTCGTTCATGCCGATGTCGAGATCGGAGAGCACCATCACAGGCGTCTGCAGGCGCTCGGCGAGATCGAAAGCCTGGATTGCCTGGTAGAAACACTCCTCGGGATTGGCGGGGAAGAGCAGCACATGGCGCGTGTCGCCGTGCGAGGCATAGGCGCACAGCATGATGTCCGCCTGCTGCGTGCGCGTGGGCATGCCGGTCGACGGGCCGACGCGTTGCACGTTGAACAGCACGGCCGGCACTTCCGCGTAATACGCGAGCCCCAGGAACTCATTCATCAGCGAGATGCCTGGGCCGCTCGTCGGCGTGAACGCGCGACAACCGTTCCACATGGCGCCGAGCACGATGCCGATCGCGGCCAGCTCGTCCTCGCCCTGGATGATCATGAAGTTCTTCTTGCCGGTCTCGGGATCCAACCTGAGTTTCTGGCAGAAGCTCTTGAAGGCATCCATGAGCGACGTCGACGGCGTAATGGGGTACCACGCGCCGACTGTGGCACCCGCGTACACGCAGCCGAGTGCCGCGGCGGTATTGCCATCGATCATGATGTTGCCCTTGGTCTTGTCCATCGACTTCACGCGGAAGGCGAGCGGACAGTCGAAGTTCTCCTTCGTGTACTTGTAACCGAGCTCGATGGCCTTGAGGTTCGCCGCCACGAGCGCTGCCTTGCTCGCGTAAGTTTCGTTGAGGAGCTCCTTGAGCTTCTCGAGATCGATGTCGAGGAGCGCCGCGAGCACGCCGACATAGGAAATGTTCTTCATCAGGATGCGCGAGCGCACGCCTTCGAAGCTCTCGTTGCACAGCTTCGCGAGCGGCACGCCGATGATCGTGATGTCATCGCGTTTGAGCAGCGACGGCCGCGGCCAGGTCGAGTCGTAGATCAGGTAGCCGCCCGCGTTCACTTCCTTGAGATCGCGCGGGTAGGTCTCCGCGTTCATCGCGACCATGATGTCGACGCGTCCCGAGCGCGCGACGTAGCCGTCCCTGGTCACGCGGATTTCGTACCAGGTCGGCAGCCCCTGGATATTGGACGGAAAGTAATTCTTGCCCATCACGGGCACGCCCATGCGGAAGATCGACTTCATCAGGAGCGTGTTGGCACTCGCCGAGCCCGTGCCGTTCACGGTCGCGATCTTGACCACGAAATCGTTCACATGGTCGCGCTCTTTCACTTTGCTCACTGCGGTGCTCTTCGGTGTCATTCTCAGGCGCTCTTGCGCTGCCCGCCGGCGCTCGCGAGATCCTCGTCCGTGGCGTGCGGGATCAGGATGGTGGATTTCTGCATGTCCCAGGCCGCTGTCGGACAGCGCTCCGCGCAGAGCCCGCAGTGCACGCACAGATCCTCATCCTTCACCATCACGCGGCCCGTCTGGGGCAGCGGCGCGGATACGTAGAGCGGTTGCTGCAGGTTGCGCGCCGGCGCCTTGAGACGCTCGCGCAGCTCCGCTTCCTCGCCGTTGGCCGTGATGGTGAGGCAGTCGACCGGGCAGATGTCGAGGCAGGCGTCGCACTCGATGCAGAGCCTGGCCGCGAACACGGTCTGGATGTCGCAATTGAGACAGCGCTGCACTTCCTCAGCCGTCTGTTCCGGCGTGAAGCCGAGCTCCACCTCGATGCTGAGCTTCTTGAAGCGCTCCTTGAGGCTCACGTGCGGCATGAGCCGTCGCTCGACCGGCGTGTAGTCGTTGGCATACGACCACTCGTGCATGCCCATCTTGCGGCTCTGCAGGTTCACGCCGTTGGGCAAGCGCTCGGTCAGCGATTGCTGCTGGCAATGCTTGTGGATCGAGATCGCGGCCTGGTGGCCGTGCTCGACCGCCCAGATGATGTTCTTCGGGCCGAACGCGGCGTCGCCACCGAAGAACACGCCGGGGCGCGTCGACTGGAAAGTCACCTTGTCGACTGCCGGCACGTCCCACTTGTCGAACTCGATGCCGAGATCGCGCTCGATCCAGGGAAAGGCATTCTCCTGGCCGATGGCGAGAATGACGTCATCGCACGGCAGGAATTCCTCGCCCATGACGCGCTCCGCCTTGATGCGGCCGCGGTCGACGTCGTACTCCATCTTCTCGAACGTCATGCCGACGAGCTTCCCGTCCTTGATGACGAACGCCTTGGGCGAGCGGTTGACGATGATCTCGACGCTCTCTTCCTCGGCGTCCTCGAGCTCCCAGTCGGATGCCTTGAAGAAGCCGCGCGGCTTGCGCGCCATCACCTTGACGCTCTTCGCGCCGAGACGGAGCGAGGTGCGGCAGCAATCCATGGCCGTGTTGCCGACGCCGATGATGAGCACGCGCTCGCCGATCGAATCGATGTGACCGAAGGCCACCGATTCCAGCCACGCGATGCCGATGTGAATGCGATCGGTGTCGTGCCGGCCGGGAAGCTCGAGCTCCTTGCCCTTCGGCGCGCCAGAGCCCACGAACACTGCGTCGAACTCGCCCGAATCGAGGAGCTTGCGCAGGCTCTCGACGCGCTGGCCGAGACGCAGGTCGACGCCCATGTCGACGATCATGGCGATCTCTTCGTCGAGCACGTCGGCCGGCAGGCGGAACGAGGGAATGTTCGTGCGCATCAGGCCGCCCGCTTTGTCGAAGGCTTCGAAAATCGTGACTTCGTAGCCGAGCGGCATCAGGTCGTTCGCGACCGTGAGCGATGCGCAACCCGCACCGATGCAGGCGATGCGCTTGCCGTTCTTGCGCTGGGGAATCCTGGGCAGCCGGTCGCTGATGTCATCGCGCAGATCGGCCGCGACCCGCTTGAGACGGCAGATTGCGACGGGTTTCTTTTCGACGCGACCGCGCCGGCAGGCGGGTTCGCAGGGCCGGTCGCACACGCGACCGAGAATCCCGGGAAACACGTTCGATTCGCGGTTCACCATGTAGGCGTCATCGAAGCGTCCCTGCGCGATCAGGCGGATGTACTCGGGCACATCCGTGTGCGCGGGACAGGCCCACTGGCAATCGACGACGCGGTGGAAGTAGTCCGGATGCGAGGTGTCGGTCGGGTTCATGCGGCGTTCAATGCGCGAGCGGAGACCGGTCAGGCGACCCGTCCCGCAGAGATGTCAGTGGGTGACGGCGCACCGGGATCGCGCCGCGGCGACTTTGAGGCTGGTCAACTACAGGGGCGGCTGAAGCGCAGGAATTGCGCTCCATCCATGAGCCTTTCGAAACTCTTCTCGCTGACATGCACGAGTTCTTCATGGTCTCCTGCTTCGAGATAGATATCCGACTGGTCGCGCAGCGACGAGTCCACCACGGTCGGGATGCCGTAGTCGGGCCCAAGCGGCGGCACCGCACCGCGCTCGCAATCGCTGAACAATCCCGCCACGTCTGCCTCACTGGCCAGGGCCAGGCGCCGATGCAAGGTGGAATTCAACACGTCCGTCAGAACCTGGTGTGTCGCCGGGAGCACCGCCAGCACGAATCCCTGCTCGTCCTTCAGCACCACCGCCTTCGCAACGCAGCCGCCGGCGACGTGGGCCGCCTCGGCCACGCGCGAGCTCGAGGGCGCGCGCGGATGACGCAGTACTTCGTGCTCGATCTCCTTCATCTTGAGGGCCTGGTGAATCGTCGGCGCCATGGTCATGGTTGCCTCCTTACACGCCCCACAAGTTGAACGGCGAGG
>DATIEU010000116.1:0-3358 GCA_035455565.1 Steroidobacteraceae bacterium
CGACTGCGCGCCGGCCCGGGGTACTTCGGAAGGAACTTGTTCTTCATGATGTCGAACGCGCGAATCAGCTGATTCACTTTCGACTTCGACATTCGAAGACGCTGCGCGATTTCGTCCTGTGTCAGGGCGAATTCTTCGTGAAGCCTGTACACATGTCCAGCCTTCTCGAAAGGCGTCCAGGTGTTCTTGCCGGCGACATGCATTTCGCCTAGAAGAATCGCCACATCCCTCGCGCCGATATCGGCAGGCAGCAAGCGAGCAGGGATCTGCCGCCACGTCGGATCAGACGGCTGCTTCTGACGAAGCTTGCGATATACGACGGTGCGACAATTCCCCTCGACGACCGTTCCGTCCTGCCGAACTATGATGCGCTCGACGAGGCCCTTGTTGATCAGTACTTGACGGTACAAATCACGAACATCGCCGTCTTCCCACAGCAAGGCTTCCAGCTTTTTCTGGAGTGCGTCGCCCTCCTCGGTTAACGACAGCGCAACGGTATTCGCAATCCGCGGGTTCCGCGGATCGAGCCTCACACGTTCGAGTGGCAGGTCCACGCTTTGAACCTGCACACGTTTGCCGTCGAGCGTGATTTCGTCGACGACGAGCGGAGCAGCGATTGCGGCTTTAGCCATTCGACACCTATGGCACCCTTACGCCGGCGGTCTTCGCCACAGTCCTTGCGGCCGCAAGAAGGTCCTGCAGGATTTGTTGAGGTTCTGGTTCCCGAAGCCGATCGAGATCTTTCGTCGGAAAGCGCTGAAGCAGCTTCACCGTCTGCTTCAATTGCCGAAAAGTCCTTGAGTCGGCGGTGGGATCGGCCTGGCCCAGCGTCGTCATGGCGCTGTCGACACCGTTAGTCTTCAGCTCCTTCATGGCGCTCTTGTTCTTCAAGATCTTTTCGAGTTTGCGCACGTCGGCGCCGCGTTTGAGTTTTCCCGATCGCACCAACGAGGCGAACTGATTGACGTTGGCCGACTTGGCGCGATACTGCTCAAGACCTTTTCTCTTGAAAAACTCCGCGAAAAAACTCCATTTCTCGAGAGCGGCGGTGCCCTTCATCTTCGGGAAGAGCTTCTTAGTCATCGTCTCGTAGGTGCGAATATCGCGAAGCACTTCGCTCTCGGTCATACTGAGAATCTGACCGATCGCCTTCGGGTCCATCCCGTGCGTCTTGTGCATCGTGTAGATGTGCCCGGCCTTTTCGTACGCTCGCCATGGATTCTTGCCGGCGACATGAACTCGCCCTTGAAACGCTGCGACTTGACGCTCGGAGATGTGTGGAACGACGAAAACGGGAATCTCCGACCAGATGCTAGTGGTCACGCCGCGCTTCTGATCGATCGCCAAGAGACGCATGTAGCAGGCGAGCCGGCAGTTTCCTTCGATTACTCGTCCGTCTGGCCGAACGAGAATGGGTTCGAGCAGGCCCCGGTTGTCGCGAATCGACGCAAAAAGCCCGGGAGCGCCTGGAACGTTGTCGTGAATCAGCTTCGCCAATTCCTGCTGAGTGAGCTTGCTGTTCTTTGCGTTTTGTTTCAGCAGGTATTGGATCCGCGGGTTACTGAGATCCAGCTCAGCTTTAGCGAGCGGGAGGAACCGAAATTCGGCATCGATCGTTTGGCCCTCAATCGTCAGCGTCTGTCCGGCGGCGTTACCGCCCATTCCGCTCAGCTTCGACATGCAGTCCTCGTTAGTATCGACATGTTGAACGATACTGCTAGATACTGTCGATACCAAGGTGTACCACCTCGGCCTGGGTTGTCAAGCTGATTCCGGGGCCCGTTCGACAACTTGGCGCCACCTACACCCTGAGCTGCGGGGATTACGCTAATGGAATCGACTGCCGAGAACTGACACCCGGCACGCCGTTGGGCTGCACCAGATCCAAAGGGATCCGCGAAGCGCAGGTTGGCACTGGCCGTGAAGTCGAGATTGGCGCCGGCCTCTCACCAGCTCCAGGGAGCCCTATGTCACCGCGCGGAAAGCCCGTTGCCAGCCGACGTCTATCCTCGGAGCGCGCCGGCACGCGGTCGCACAAGAACAGACGAAGCCCCGGACCGGCGGACGCCGCAACCCGTCGGTGGCGTCGCGACACCAGACCCAAGTCGATTCGGGCGGCAGTCTCCGCCACGAAATCGCTCCGATGGAACCACCGGCTGATCGAGGCTGTCCTCGACGAACTGTACGTCGACGACCACTTCGAGGAGTTGCTCGGGCGGGCGGCAGGCGACCTCCGCCCCGGTCAGTATGCCCAGGCGGTCGCCGTGGCCTTGTTACTCCGCCACAGTTGGCACCCGGACGATCTGGCCTGCATGCTCACACGTCTCAAGCTTCGCGTCGGTAACTAGTCCGCGTCCCCGCCAAACTCCGTGTAATGTTCATGGCCAACTGTCCGCGCAGGCAGGTAGAAATTTCCGGCCAGCTCCTACACCCCGTCTCTGCCGTATTGGCAGGCATGCTCGCAAACGACTGAACCTGCGTAAGTTCAAAACACCTCTGCCGTTGCGGAGCGTCGGGCATGCAATCTGCACTTGTCCAGCCGCCATTTCTTTCTCTTCAACTGCCGCTCAACTGGCTGTTCGTCTGCCTTCGTAGCCCATCCATTAATGCGTTAGCTTGCATGTCTGTGTACTGCAGTGTCCTGTACTGCAAGTACGCAGATTCTGCGAACTACTTCTTTCCCTGGTTGCCTTCTTCGCGGTTGTTGCGACGCGGCTTGGCCCACCGAGCTTGCGCGGCCTTCCGCAGTGCCTCGCTCCGCTCCTCCGGGCCGACGTTTCGCCATCGTGCGGCGCCCAAGCCGACAGCCTGTCGTTTTATTGGCGATGGCGAGAGTTTACGACTCGCGATATCGAGCATCTCCAACGCAAGATCGAGAAGGACCTCCGGCGGAAGCCCTGTCTGACGCATGATGCGCCGCAGTGTCATCGTTCGTCTGACACCAAGACACGTCGCGAGTTCCGACGAAACATGTCCGCCTGCCGGGGAGCTGGCTTTTGTTGTTGACATGCGTATGCTCGTACTGCTAAATCGGTCCTAGTTCCGACAACACCAGCGCGGGAGGTACTCCATGCCCTGCGGCTCCGTAGTCAGTTCCATTCGACGCGTGAGTGCGATGGTGTTCACGGCTCTCCTTCTCCTGCCCACACTGGCATTCGCCCAGTCTCCTTGGGAGCGCGCCGCGAGCAATCTCGAACGCACGTTCACAGGCCCGTTAGCGCGCTCGCTCGCGCTCGTGGCCATCGTCATCGGTGGACTGATGTTCATGTTCGGAGAGGGCGGCGCGAAACGCCAGATCTCCGGCATCGTGTTCGGCGGCGGACTCGCGCTCTTCGCGGCGCAGTTCCTCGTCTGGTTG
>DATIEU010000117.1:0-3206 GCA_035455565.1 Steroidobacteraceae bacterium
CTCGGGTTCTCGCTCGCGTGGCTGAGCGTTGGGCTATCGCAAGGGGAAACGCGAGCCCTGGCGCCGATCACCGTCCTCTGGATCTTTGCCCTGCCGCTCTTTGATTTCTTCAGCAGCATGGTGCGTAGGATTCTCGATGGACGTTCGCCCTTTCACGGCGACTCCGATCACCTGCACCACGTCCTGCGCAGATCGGGGCATTCCTCCCGCCGCGTGGCGCTGACCATTCTGCTGGGCGCCACATCGCTGGCTTCGGTGGGCGTCGGCGCCTATTTCGCTGGCGTTCCGGACGGCACGATGTTCGTTGCCTGGCTGGCTACGGGCGTGGCCTACCACGTCATCTTCGGCAGTGGACTCCTCGTAGGGCGCCGCATGCTGCCGCGAGACGCCCAGCCTCAACCGCTGACCACCCCGGCCTTGGAAGACACCGCGACCACCAGCGGCGTCTATCCGACCCTCTGGCGCCAGCGTAAGCGCGGGTAATCCGGCCGCCGCTCGATGTCCGCGTGCCGATGGCAACGCCGCGGACCGCGTTCCTTTACTTGCCAGGGCTCCTCGGCTACAGTCCGCGCCTCTTTTCTTAGTTGAATCAGCGCATTAAGAGAATGAGGCCGTCACCCCAACCCTCTCCCGCTAGCGGGCGAGGGGGCAGATAAGCCATGCGCGTCACCATCTTCGGATCCGGCTACGTCGGTCTGGTCACGGGCGCGTGCCTGGCGGATGCCGGTAACAACGTCCTGTGTGTCGATGTCGACGCGGCCAAGATCGAAGGGCTGAAGCGCGGCGTGGTGCCGATCCATGAGCCCGGCCTCGACACCCTCATCAAGCGCAACACCGAGGCGGGCCGCATCGAGTTCACCACGGACGCCGCCAAGGGCGTCGAACACGGCCTTTTCCAACTGATTGCGGTGGGCACGCCGCCGGACGAAGACGGCTCCGCAGACCTGCGGCATGTGATCGCGGTGGCGCAGACCATCGGTCAGCACATGAACGACTACCGCATCGTCATCACCAAGTCGACGGTGCCTGTCGGCACGGCGGACACCGTCCACGCCACCATCGACAAGACGCTTGCCAAGCGCGGGACCGCGATCGAGTTCGACGTGGTCTCAAACCCGGAATTTCTCAAGGAGGGCGCCGCGATCGCGGACTTCATGAAGCCCGATCGCATCATCGTCGGCACCGACAATCCGCGTACCACCGAGTTGATGCGGCTCCTCTACGAGCCCTTCACGCGCAATCACGATCGCCTCATCGTGATGGACATCCGCTCGGCGGAGCTGAGCAAATACGCGGCCAATGCGATGCTCGCGACCAAGATCAGCTTCATGAACGAGCTCGCCAACCTCGCCGAGCGTTTTGGCGCGGACATCGAGAAGGTGCGCATCGGCATTGGCTCCGACCCGCGCATCGGCTACAGCTTCATCTACCCCGGCTGCGGATACGGTGGCTCGTGCTTTCCGAAGGACGTCAAGGCGCTCGCGCGCTCCGCGCAGGACATGCGCTACGACGCGCAGGTGCTCAAGAGTGTCGAGAGCGTCAACAAGCGCCAGAAAGAGCTTCTGTTTCGCAAGATCCGCAAGTTTTTCGACGGCGCGCTCAAAGGCAGGACGATTGCCGTGTGGGGTCTCTCATTCAAGCCCAACACAGACGACATGCGCGAGGCGCCGAGCCGCACGCTGATGGAGGCGTTGTGGAAGGAAGGCGCACGCGTGAAGGCCTACGATCCCGTGGCGATGGAAGAGGCGCGCCGGCTCTATGGCGATCGACCCGATCTCGAGCTTTGCCGCAGCGCCAATGCCACGCTCACCGGCGCCGACGGTCTCGCGATTCTCACGGAGTGGTCCGAGTTTCGCAGCCCCGATTTCGAACGCATCAAGAAAGAACTCACGCAGCCCGTGGTCTTCGACGGCCGCAATCTTTACGATCCCGCGTATCTCGCGCGGCTCGGCATCAAGTATTACGGCATCGGGCGCGGCCAGCGGATCGAGATCGACTAGAATAATTTGGGCGTCGCGCCCGCGATGATTTGAAGGGACGTCCGGCCAATGCTCACTCCAGTCATTCTTTCCGGCGGGTCCGGCACACGGCTCTGGCCGCTATCGCGCGAGCTGTACCCCAAGCAACTCCTGCCGCTGATCACGGATCGCACCATGCTCGAGGAGACGGTCACGCGACTCGACGGACTCAAGGTCGCGGCGCCTATTGTTGTCTGCAATGAAGCGCATCGTTTCATGGTGGCCGAACAGCTGCGGCGCATCGATCATCCGGCGCAGGCGATCATCCTCGAGCCGGTCGGACGCAATACCGCCCCCGCAGTGGCACTGGCAGCACTGGCGGCGCGCAGCGCAGGCGACGATCCGGTCCTGCTCGTTCTGCCCGCCGACCATGCGCTCGAAGATCCGCGTGCCTTTCACGAAGCGATCCGCGCTGCCGAGAAGCAGGCCCAGGCCGGCAAGCTCGTGACGTTCGGCGTGGTCGCGAGAAAACCCGAGACGGGGTACGGCTACATCCGCCGCGGACCGGGCTCAGGGTCGGCGTATCCGGTCGCGGAATTCGTCGAGAAGCCCGACGCCAAGCGCGCCGAGCAGTTCGTCGCCTCGGGCGAATACTACTGGAACAGCGGCATGTTCATGTTCAAGGCGAGCCGCTATCTCGAGGAGCTCGCGCGTCTGGCACCGGACATCCTCGCCGCTTGCGAGAAGGCCTTTGCGGCGGCTCGCAAGGACCTCGATTTCACACGCGTCGAGAGCAAGGCCTTCGAACAATGCCGCGGCGACTCGATCGACTATGCGGTGATGGAGAAGACCAGGGACGCCGTGGTCGTGCCGCTCGATGCGGGCTGGAACGACGTGGGTTCGTGGTCGGCGCTGCATGAGGCATCGCACCCGGACCGCAACGGCAATGTGACTCACGGCGATGTGATCGCGGAGGACACGCGCAACTCCTATCTCTACTCCGAGAATCGCCTGGTCGCGACGGTCGGGCTCGATGATCACGTGGTGGTCGAGACCAAGGATGCGGTGCTCGTCGCTCCGCGCGATCGGGTGCAGGACGTGAAGTCGCTCGTCAGCCGGCTCAAGCAGCTCGGCCGTTACGAGCATTCGCTGCATCGTGAAGTGTTCAGGCCCTGGGGAAGCTACGACAGCCTGGAGAACGGAACGCGCTTCCAGGTGAAGCGGCTGTCGGTGAAGCCCGGTGCGCAG
>DATIEU010000118.1:0-3307 GCA_035455565.1 Steroidobacteraceae bacterium
CGCGCGCGCGGGCTTGATCCTGGTCAATATCAACCCGGCTTATCGCACTGCCGAGCTCGAGTTCGCATTGCGTCAGGTCGGCTGCCGCATGTTGATCTTTGCGCCAGCCTTCAAGACCAGCAACTACATGGGCATGCTGAACCAGCTCATTCCGGAGCTCGCGGCGTCGCGTGCCGGTGCGTTGCATGTCGCGCGCTTCCCGGACTTGCGGGCGCTGGTGCGAATCGGTGCGGAAAGAGCTCCCGGCTGCCTGGCATTCGAAGACCTCGTGCCGATGGGCCGGGAGATCGAGGCGGAAGCATTGTCGGCACGCGCGCGTGAGCTCGATCCGGACCAGCTCTACAACATCCAGTTCACCAGCGGCACCACCGGCCTTCCCAAGGGCGCGACGCTCACGCATTTCAACCTGGTCAACAACGGCTACTTCGTCGGCGAATGCATGCGGCTCACGCCCGACGACCGGCTCTGCATCCCCGTGCCGCTGTATCACTGTTTCGGAATGGTGCTCGGTGTGCTGGCCGCCATGACGCACGGAGCGGCGAGCGTGTTTCCGGGCGAGGCCTTCGATCCGCTGGCCGTGCTCGACGCCGTGATGCGTGAACGCTGTACGGCGCTGCACGGTGTGCCGACGATGTTCATCGCTGAGCTCGGACACGAGCGTTTCAAGGAATTCGATCTCGGGAGCCTGCGCACCGGCATCATGGCGGGCGCCCCCTGTCCGATCGCGGTCATGCGGCGGGTGCTCGAGGAAATGCACATGCCGGAAGTGACCATCTGCTACGGCATGACCGAGACCAGCCCGGTGAGTTTTCAGACGCTGACCGACGATCCGGTCGAAAAGCGCGTATCGACGGTCGGACGCATTCATCCGCACGTGCAGGTCAAGATCATCGATGAAGACGGCAAGGTCACGCCGCGCGGCGTGCCGGGCGAACTGCTGACGCGCGGTTACAGCGTGATGCGCGGTTACTGGAACGAGCCCGAGCGCACCCGCGAGGCGCTCGACGAGGGCGGCTGGATGCACACCGGCGATCTCGGCGTGCTCGATGACGAGGGCTATTGCAACATCGTCGGTCGCGTGAAGGACATGATCATCCGCGGCGGCGAGAACATTTACCCGCGCGAAATCGAGGAATTTCTCTACCGGCATCCCGCGGTGCTCGACGTCGCGGTAGTGGGCGTGCCGGACGCCAGGTACGGCGAAGCGGTGTGCGCCTGCATCCGGATCCGCGAGGGTGCGACGCTCTCGGTCGAGGACGTCCAGGCGTTCTGTCGCGAGCAGATCGCGCACTACAAAGTGCCGCACTATGTGCGCTTCGTCGACAGCTTCCCGCTCACCGTCACCGGCAAGGTGCAGAAGTACCTCATTCGCGAGCAGCTCTGCCGCGACCTGCGACTGCAGGAAGAATCGCACGCTTGAACCAGTCATCGCCGATCCAACCTGCGTCGCAGGACGTTGCCTACGCTGATACAGCCGAAGGCTGACAGATCAGGTCAGCCAACTGTGCGCTAATCACGCCCCCACGCGGACGGTCGACCTCCCAGATGCGGAGTCGTAACTCTGTCCGCGTACTTTTCCACTGGAGGGCGCTATGGAAGATCGGAGTACAAGAGGCTTGGGCGAGCGACAGGCAGCCGGGTATCGACCGGAGTCCGGAGAACCCTGGGTGACCGCTTTGTTCACGGATCGCGAGGATGCAGAGCGCGCCTACGAGGCGCTCAAGGCGCGCCGTTACGAATCGGACGAGGTCAACGTGCTCATGACGGACGACACCCGCAAGAGGCTTTTCTCGCCGGACACTGAGTTGGGCAACAAAGCGGCCAAGGGCGCGGGCGTGGGCGGCGCTGTCGGCGTTACCGTTGGCGCGATTGCGGCAGCGATCGCCGCAGTAGGCACTTCAATCGCAATACCCGGCCTTGGGCTGGTCGTCGCCGGACCGCTGGCCGCGGCACTCGCAGGCGCGGGCGCAGGCGGCGTCACGGGTGGTTTGCTGGGCGCGCTCATCGGTGCAGGCATTCCAGAAGAGCGCGTGAAGCACTACGAAGCGGGCATCAAGTCCGGTGGCATTCTCCTCGCAGTGCGTCCCCGTTCTGAAGAAGACGCGAGCTACTTCGAGAACGAATGGACGAAGGCGGGGGGAACGCACGTCTACCGCTGAATCAGCGCAACGCCGGAAATGATAAAGGCCTCGGCGGTTCGCGCCGAGGCCTTCGGAAGGTTGGTTGCGGGGACAGTATTCAGCATTTGTTTGCTGCGCATCGCGCGCATCCGTGCGGCATGATCAACTCGAATAGGATCACGGCATTCGAGACGCTGGAACCGCAGGTCTCTTCAGCCGCACGGTCGAGCGCGAGGCACGCGCTGAGATCGGACGAAAGGTAACACGCCAAGGATCAGCAGCAGGAGAGAGAGCAGATCCATCGCCGCCTAGAAGAAATCTCCTGCGCCGAGAAGGTTGTCAAAGACGCGAGGACAAGCAGGGCGGCCCGCCGCAGATTCAGCGGCTTGGTTACGCACCCAGAACACGCCACCGGATCGCTGAGCGGTGCGTGTCTTGGCGTTCCAGCGAGTGCTCTATTGTTCATTGTCGAGCGGTGCGAGTCGGCCAGGCGGTATGCGGCCGTCAGAACGACCTTTGAGATACGCGTAAAGACCTTCCCAGTTTTCGGTCACTGTCTTGCTCGAGCTGAATGGAGGCATGCCCTTCGCGGGTCGGCCGTTCATGATGGTCGTGTGGAATTCATCCTTGGTGAGTACCTTCAACGAGTCCACCAGTGCAGGGCCGACAAGCCCTTCTTGTGCGGCACCGTGGCATCTTTCACAGGCGAGGGCGCGCCACGTCTTCCAACCCGCCAGTGTTTTCGCATCGACTTTGTTGCCGTCCTCGACGATATAAAGAGAGCGCGCTGATCTGTCGGCAGAGGGCGCTGCCTGGGCAGGAATTGCAGTCGGGCTCAGAGAGTCGCTTGTGGCCGTTGCGGCGTCGGGTGTCGAAACGTCAGGACCGTGCGGTAGGACCGCACTTGTCTCGGAAGCTGCGTTCTCTGAAGCATTCTGGGGAGATGCGATCGTTGCTGCGCTCGCGAATAGCGCACACGAGCACATCAGTATCCACGCTTTCATCATGGCATTCCTCGATGGAACGCATTGCACGAAGTCAACTGGATTCATGTGATTCCTCTGGAGAGGAAGGCAGCGTGCATTCACACGCTGCCATCCCCTGGATCCGCTGCGAGCATTCGCGGTGCGTTTCATGTCAACGATCGGCGCCTTGCGTCGCCGTTGCCGTTTCGCTTTCTGGCAATG
>DATIEU010000119.1:0-7688 GCA_035455565.1 Steroidobacteraceae bacterium
ATGATGAATATCCTCGAACCCGGTGGGCAGCTCGACGAATCGACTACGGCGCGACTCATGGCGGAATACGGCGGCGCCGCGCAGGGGAACATCGTGTCCAGGGCGCATACGCCGGAAGTCACGCCCAGCACGCTGGTCGAGATGTTCATGCCGCGCAATCTCTTCGGCGCGTTCGTCGGTTCGGACCGCAATCTGCTCGGCGAGATGCTGCCCCTCATCCTGTTCGCGATTCTCGTGGGTGCCGCAGGGACAGCACTGGCCGAGGACAAGCGGGCGCGCCTGCTGGCCGGCCTCGGCACGATCACCGAGCTCATGACGCGGATCGTCTACTTCGCGTTGCGCATCGCCCCCTATGCGGTGCCCGCGATGGTCTACAGCGTAGTGGTCAAGATCGGATTCGACATCGTGATCGCGCTGGGACTCTTCGTGATCGGCTGTACCGGCGTGATGCTGCTGCATCTTTTCGGCACCATGTCGATCTGGCTCAGGGTCTGGACCGCATTCAGGCCGCGTGACTTCTTCCGCAGGATCGAAGCGGTTCTGATCACGGCGTTCTCGACCAGCTCGAGTGCGGCGACACTGCCCACGGCGCTCGGTGTGGCGCGTGAGGAACTCAAGGTTCGCCCGTCGGTGGCAGGATTCGTGCTGCCCCTCGGCACGACCATGAACATGAGCGGCACTGCCCTTTACGAGGGCTGCGTGGTGCTGTTCGTCGCGCAGGTGTTCGGCATCGAGCTGGGCTTTGTACAACAGATCACACTGCTGCTGCTCGCGGTGCTGAGCGCGGTGGCCGTGGCGGCCGTGCCGGGCGGCTCCCTGCCTCTGATCGCCGGGTTACTGGTCAGCTTTGGTATCCCGCCGGAGGGCATCGGCATCGTGCTGGGAGTCGACCGGCTCCTCGACATGACGCGCACGATGGTCAATGTCGGCTCCGACGTCGTCACGACTGCGGTGGTCGACGCGAAGTCAGCGGCCATCGATCAGGACGGCGCCGTCGTCTGATATCGCAGGCTACTCGAAGGCCTTCGGATTCTTGTCGACGTCCGCGCGCTGGCGCAGCTCCGTCATATAGCCCATGACTTCGCCCGAGGCCACGCGCCGCAGCGCCTGCTGCGTGCGCATTTGGCGTTGCTCGCCGCTCTCGTTCGTGGTGCCGGGCCGCGTGCCCGATAGCGCGAGCACAGCGAAGTCGCCAGTCCCGAGCCCCACCGCCTTGTAGGTCTTCTCACCGTTCGCGCCGGGCTTCGGCATCGCGAACAAGCCGTTCCGTACCTCGACCGGCAGGTCGCCTTCTGAGCGGCTCGCCCAGACGGGGCCGTGCGCTTCCGCTTTGAGCTCGGTCTTCGCCTGCTCCCAGGTCGCTCCGCCGGAGGCGAGCTGCTCGGCCAGCTCACGCGTGCGCGCCTCCAGCTGTTCGTCCGCGCGATCCTTCTTGATGGCCTCAACAATTTGCTCGCGCACCTGCGCGAGCGGCTTGAGTTGCGGCTCGGTGCGCGAAGCGACGCGCAACACCAGCACATCGCCCGGCTCGAGCTCGACCGGCTGGCTGTTCTCGCCGTTCAGCACTTCGTCACTGAAAGCGGCCTCGACCACCGCGGGCTGTGCGCCGAACGGTGGCGCGCCCTCGGTGCGCGTGAATCCGGTCACTTCCTGCACCGTCAGACCGAGGTCCTTGGCCACGGGATCCAGGCTGTCGTGCGATTCGAATGCCTTGTCTGCGAGTTTTTCCTGCTGCTCGCCGAAGACCTTTTCCGCTTCCTGGCGCCGGTACTCGGTCTCGAGCTCGGCGCGCGCCTCGTCGAACGACTTCTGCTTGCCGGCATTCACTTCCTCGAGCCGGATGATGTGGTAGCCGAACTGCGTGCGCACCGGGCCGCGCACCTCGCCGGGCTTCATGTCGAAGAGCGCATCGGCGAACGGGCCCACGAAGAAGCTGCGTTCGGCCCAACCCAGGTCGCCGCCCTGCGCGGCGGAACCTGCGTCCTGCGAAAACTCTTTCGCGAGCTTGGCGAAATCGCCACCCGCGTTCACCTTGGCGAGCACCTCCTCCGCCATCTTGCGCGCCGCCGCGTCTTCCTTGTCGTCCTGTACCTGGATCAGGATGTGGCGGCCACGACGCTTCTCCGCCTCGACGTATCGATCCTTGACGCTTTCGTAGTAGCTGTGCAGCGCGTCGTCGGTAACCGCGACCTTGGCCGCGATGTCGCTCACCTTGAGCTCGACGTACTTGAGCGTCACGGTGTCGGGCGTCATGTACCGATCCTTGTTCGTCTCGTAGTACGCCTGGATCGCAGCGTCGTCGGGGACGATTTCGGCGGCGAACTTGGCCGCGGGCACCTGGAGCCAGGTGAGCTCGCGCTCCTCCGCCTCGAGCGTGCGTGTGCGCTCGAGCTCATAGGGCGTCGTGAACGCGGAAGCGACGATGCCGTTCTGCAGCTGCAGCACCTGCAGCTCCTTGCGCTGGTCGGCCTCGAACGCCGCCGGCGAAATGCCCTGCGCCATGAGCAGGCGCGTCGCGGCGTCGCTCGAAAACTTGCCGTCGACCTGGAAAGCCGGGATCTCCTCGTAGGCCTTCATCACCTGTTCGTCGCTCACTCGGTAGCCGAGAGCCCTGGAGTGCTGCTCGAGCACTTCGCGCTGGATGAAGCCTTCGAGCACCTGCTCCTGCATCTCGGTGCGCATCTCCGCCGGCACCTCGCCGCGAAACATCTGCTGACGGCTCGCCAGCTGGTTCTGGTAGGCGCGGCTCACGTCAGCGAGCGGAATCTTGACGCTGGGCTTCCAGAACGGCAGGTCCTTCGTGTCGACGCGCGCCGCGTAGTTGGCGACGCCGAAGCCGATGTCGATGCCCCAGAAGATGAAGGGCACGCCGATGAGCGCGATGACGACGCCGGCGATCCAGCCCGTGATCTTGTCGTGGATGGTTTGCAGGACCATGAGGTGCGATTTCCCGGTGATCAGCCCTGTCGCTGCGCGCCGATGCCCAGGCTTCGATGCGCGACCGAAGCGCGGACATCGGCACGTTGAAAGTGTTGGCGGAGCGGACGGGACTCGAACCCGCGACCCCCGGCGTGACAGGCCGGTATTCTAACCAACTGAACTACCGCTCCGGCCTTGGTGGGTGCTGTTGGGATCGAACCAACGACCTTCGCCTTGTAAGGGCGACGCTCTCCCAGCTGAGCTAAGCACCCGTGTCTCGACCCGTTTTCGGCCCCTCTGGGAGGGCGCGTAGTGTAAGGAAAAGCCCGGCCAAAGAGAAGGTTGGCGGGCGCTGCGCCCCTCTCCCGCGAGCGGGAGAGGGGTCAGGACACGGATTCGCGATCAGTGCGTCTTGGGACTGCGCTTGGCCACGCGGCGCACGCGCTTGTCGCTCGCCGCTGCGACCAGGCGGGCCTTCTCGGGCTCCGCGGCCTCCGGCTCCGGGGCGCCGGGCTGCGGCATGTTGCGCATCGCGACCTGCAGCACCTCGTCGATCCATTTCACCGGCTTGATGACGAGCCTTTCCTTGATGTTGTCCGGGATCTCGGCCAGGTCCTTGGTGTTCTCGTCGGGGATCAGCACCGTGGTGATGCCGCCGCGGTGCGCGGCCAGGAGCTTCTCCTTCAGGCCGCCGATCGGCAGAACTTCGCCACGCAGCGTGATCTCGCCGGTCATGGCGACATCCGAACGCACCGGGATGCGCGTGAGCGCCGATACCAGCGCGGTGCACATGCCGATACCGGCGCTGGGGCCGTCCTTCGGCGTCGCGCCTTCCGGCACGTGAATGTGCACGTCGTTCTTCTGGTAGAAGTCCTGGTCGAGTCCCAGCACCTGCGCGCGGCTGCGCACCACGGTCATCGCGGCCTGGATCGACTCCTGCATCACTTCGCCGAGCTGTCCCGTATGGATCAGCTTGCCCTTGCCCGCGACCACGGCCGCTTCGATGGTGAGGAGCTCCCCGCCCACCTCGGTCCAGGCGAGACCAGTGACCTGGCCGATGTGATCGGCCTCCTCGGCCTTGCCGTAGCGGAAGCGGCGCACGCCCAGGTACTTGTCCAGGCTCTTCGGCGTCACCGAAATCGCCTTCTTCGAAGGCTTGAGCAGCATCTGCTTCACGGCCTTGCGGCAGATCTTGGAGATCTCGCGCTCGAGATTGCGCACGCCCGCTTCGCGCGTGTAGTAGCGAATCATGTCGAGAATGGTCGGATCCGACACCTTGAGCTCATCGCCCTTGAGGCCGTTGTTCTTCATCTGTTTCGGCACGAGGTAACGGCGCGCGATGTTGAGCTTCTCGTCTTCCGTGTAGCCCGGGATGCGGATCACTTCCATGCGATCGAGGAGCGGCGGCGGAATGTTGAGACTGTTCGCGGTACACACGAACATCACCTGCGAGAGGTCGAAATCCACCTCGAGGTAGTGATCGCTGAAAGTCGAATTCTGCTCGGGGTCGAGCACTTCGAGGAGCGCCGACGAGGGGTCGCCGCGGAAGTCCATCGCCATCTTGTCGACTTCATCGAGCAGGAAAAGCGGGTTGTGCACGCCCGACTTCGCCATGTTCTGGATGATCTTGCCCGGCATCGAGCCGATGTAAGTGCGCCGGTGGCCGCGGATCTCGGCCTCGTCGCGCACGCCGCCCAGCGACATGCGTACGAACTTGCGATTGGTGGTGCGCGCGATGCTTTGACCGAGCGAGGTCTTGCCGACGCCCGGAGGACCGACGAGGCAGAGGATCGGGCCCTTGAGCGTGTTGACGCGCTGCTGGACCGCGAGGTACTCGACGATGCGTTCCTTCACCTTCTCGAGGCCATAGTGATCCTCGTTCAGCACCTGCTCGGCGCGCGCCAGGTCCTTGAGCACCTTGGTCTTCTTCTTCCACGGCACCTTCACCAGCCAGTCCACGTAATTGCGCACCACGGTTGCTTCCGCGGACATGGGTGACATGAGTTTCAGCTTGTTGAGCTCGGCGGTGGCCTTGTCGCGCGCCTCCTTGCTCATCCCGGCCTTCGCGATTTTCTGCTCGAGCTCGGCGATCTCGTTCGGGCTGTCCTCCATCTCGCCCAGTTCCTTCTGGATCGCCTTCATCTGCTCGTTGAGGTAGTACTCGCGCTGGCTCTTCTCCATCTGCTGTTTGACGCGGCCGCGGATGCGCTTCTCGATCTGCAGCACGTCCATCTCGCCTTCGATCACGGCGAGGAGATGTTCCAGGCGCTTGCGTACATCCTGGATCTCGAGAACTTTCTGCTTCTCGGCGAGCTTGAGCGACATGTGCGCCGCCACGGTGTCGGCGAGGCGGCCGGGCTGTTCGATGCCCGCGAGCGAGGTCAGGATCTCTGGCGGGACTTTCTTGTTGAGCTTGACGTACTGCTCGAACTGCGAAATCACGGAGCGCGACAACACGTCCATCTCGCGCTCGTCGTACTGCTCCACGTCCGGAAGCGAAGTGACGTCGGCGGCGAAGAGCTCGCCCGACACCAGGCGGTCGATACGCGCACGCTCGACACCTTCCACCAGTACCTTGACGGTGCCGTCCGGAAGCTTGAGGAGCTGCAGGATCGTCGCGACTGTGCCGATACGATAGAGATCGTCGGCCTTCGGGTCGTCCACGTCCGCTTGCTTCTGCGCGATCAGCACGATGCGCTTGTCGGCCTTCATCGCGAGGTCGAGCGCCAGGATCGATTTCTCCCGGCCCACGAAGAGCGGGATCACCATGTGCGGATACACGACCACGTCGCGTAGCGGCAACACGGGCACAGCACTGGTCGGGGACTTGGGCGCGGGGGTCTGTTCAGTGGTCATGGCGGTTCCGGGGCTGGGAATGCTCGATGAGCTGGCAGTGTAGAGAAAAACGGCCGCCAAAGGGGGCCGTTCGCGAGGGAATGTGAGGCTGTGCCGAGCGCCTTCAAGGCAACCGCTCGGCGGTGGGGAGTCCGACCGGGGCGTGGTCGTTCAGCAACGGTTCAATGATGGTGATCTGATCCCGTGGGTCTGCGATGGTCTTCGACGGCGGTGAGCCGTCCCTCGTCGCCGCGATGCACGATGTAGGGCTTGGTCTCGCCCTCGATCACGGATTCATCGACCAGGATGCGCGCGACGTTTCGCATCGAGGGCAGCTCGTACATCGTATCGAGCAGCACATTCTCCAGAATCGTGCGTAAGCCCCGCGCGCCGGTCTTGCGCTGCATGGCCCGGTGCGCCACCGCCCGCAGGGCGTCGTCGCGGAACTCGAGCTCCGCACCCTCCATTTCGAAGAGCTTGCGGTACTGCTTGGTGAGCGCGTTCTTGGGCTCGACCAGGATCGCCATGAGCGCGGCCTCGTCGAGCTCATCGAGCGTGGCCACGACCGGCAAACGACCCACGAATTCGGGGATCAGGCCGTACTTGATCAGGTCTTCGGGTTCGACGTCATGGAAAAGATCGTTGCCGTGCGGACGCGCATTCACTTCGCGCACATCCGCCACGAAACCGATGCCGCTCTTCTGCGTGCGATTGAGGATGATCTTTTCGAGGCCCGCGAAGGCGCCACCGCAGATGAAAAGGATATTCGTGGTATCGACCTGCAGAAATTCCTGCTGCGGATGCTTGCGGCCGCCCTGCGGCGGCACCGAGGCGATCGTGCCTTCGATCAGCTTGAGGAGCGCCTGCTGCACGCCCTCGCCCGACACGTCACGCGTAATCGAGGGGTTATCGGACTTGCGTGAGATCTTGTCGATCTCATCGATGTAGACGATGCCGGTCTGCGCCTTCTCGACATCGTAGTCGCACTTCTGCAGGAGCTTCTGGATGATGTTCTCGACGTCTTCGCCCACGTAGCCCGCTTCCGTTAGCGTCGTGGCGTCGGCGATCGTGAATGGGACGTTGAGGAGGCGCGCCAGCGTCTCGGCGAGCAGCGTCTTGCCGCACCCCGTGGGGCCGATCAGCAGGATGTTGCTCTTGGCGAGCTCGACGTCGTCCTTGGAGCGCTCGTTGCCCTTGTTCTGCAGCCGCTTGTAGTGGTTGTACACCGCGACCGACAGCACCTTCTTGGCGCGTTCCTGCCCGATGACATATTCATCGAGCACCTTCTTGATCTCGTGGGGTTTCGGGAGCTTGTCCCGGGTGCGTTCGGCGCGCTCCTCGAGCTCTTCGCGGATGATGTCGTTGCAGAGCTCGACGCACTCGTCGCACACGAATACCGACGGCCCGGCAATGAGCTTGCGGACCTCGTGCTGGCTCTTCCCGCAGAACGAGCAGTACAGCAACTTGCCGTCGTCGTGCTTGCCCCGGGAATCGTCGCTCATTCGTGGCCCTCGGTCGGGGATGACCCTTTCAAAATCATGCGCTTACGTTACAGCGCCAGAAAACTTATAGCACGCGGGCCGCCCGGAACGCAAAGATCGGGGACTACCTGAACGCGATTTGCAGACCGCCATCAAGTCTTTGAGGAGGTCGCTTCGGCGGGGAGGTCGCCACGGGTGGCCAGGACGTGATCAATGAGGCCGTACTGCACGGCCGACTCTCCGCCCATGAAGTTGTCGCGATCGCTGTCGACCTTGATCTTCTCGATGGGTTGACCCGTGTGTTTGGCCAGGATGCGATTGATTCGTTCCCGGGTCTCCAGGACCTCGCGGGCGTGGATATCGATGTCGGACGCCTGGCCCTGAAAACCGGCGCTCGGCTGGTGAATCATGATGCGCGAGTGTGGCAATGCGTAACGCTTGCCCTTGGTCCCG
>DATIEU010000120.1:0-7415 GCA_035455565.1 Steroidobacteraceae bacterium
ATCGAGAAAGCGGTTAACTACGGGGTCCGTCGCATCCGCCGCCCGTCCGTTCGATCCGCTCGCCGGCTTCACCAGCACGGAGTTCTTGACAGCTGAACTCATGGGCTCCAGTTACACCGCTACGCGGACACTGCACGCACATGTGCAAGCGCCTGCACCATCACGCAAAATCCGCGGCAGTATGCAAAGGGGGGTACCCCACAGGCGTGATTACATTCACAGAATGTGGCCTCCGTTAACATAAAGAGAAGCAGTTCACACCGATCCCACGAGAGTCGCCAACTGCCACTCATTCATGGTGCTGTAACAGTCGTGCGAAACCTCCTCACCTGGCCGCTCCGCGTCGTCTACGGGACCTATTGCTGGACCACTTTCCTGATCTTCGGCGTGTTGGCGCTCACCCTGATGCTCCTCGTGCCGGGGATGGAGCGGCGGCGGCGGATTGCCCGCCGGACGGGCCTGATTTCCTTTGCCTTCATGGGGATCCGCCTGCGGACCGAGGGCCTCGATCAGCTGCCGGCAGAACCCTGCATCGTAGTTGCCAACCATGCGAGCTACCTGGATGGGGTGGTGCTCATGTCGACGCTGCCGCCCCGGTTCGCTTTTGTGATCAAGAAGGAAATGAACCGCGTACCGCTCGCGAGCCACTTGTTGCGCCGGATCGGCTCGGCCTTCGTGGATCGATCCAACCGGCACAAGGGGGCGATGGACGCGCGCAAGGTGCTGCGGCGCGCCAACGAAGGCGAATCGCTGGTGTTCTTCCCCGAGGGGACCTTCTCGAAGCAGCCCGGCCTGCTGCGGTTCCACACCGGAGCCTTTGCGACCGCCGCGCGTGCCGGCTGCGCGGTCGTGCCCGTGGTCATTCGCGGTACGCGGCAGATCCTGCCCAACAATCGGGTGGCTCCGCGACCCGGCACGGTCACGGTGCAGATGCTCGCGGTACTACAGCCGGCGGCGGGAGACCCCGAAGCCGCAGCGCACTTGCGCGACGAAGCGCGGCGCCTGCTGCTGACTCACCTGGGGGAACCCGACTTGTCGCACCTCGCGGGACAGGCCCCGCTGGTCGGCGAAACGGCTTGAGTCCCTACATGTTGCGGCGGTACTGGCCGCCGACTTGGTAGAGGGCATGGGAGATCTGCCCGAGCGAGCAGACTTTCACGGTCTCCATCAGTTCGGCGAACACGTTGCCGCGGCTCGCGGCGACCTGCTGGAGGCGACCCAGGGCGGCCTCGCTGTCCGTCGCGTGCTGACTCTGGAAGGCACGCACGCCCGTGACCTGTTCGCGCTTCTCGTCCTCAGTCGACCGAATGAGCTCCGCGCCGTGCAGCTCCTGCGAGACATCGTCGCGCGCGAGGAAGGTATTCACGCCGATGAGCGGCAGCGAGCCATCGTGCTTGCGCGACTCGTAGTAGAGGCTCTCCTCCTGGATCCGTGAGCGCTGATACATCGTCTCCATCGCGCCCAGCACGCCACCCCGCTCCGAGATGCGCTCGAACTCCTGGTACACCGCCTCTTCGACCAGGTCGGTGAGCTGATCGAGCAGGAACGAGCCCTGCCACGGATTCTGGTTCTTGTTGAGTCCCAGCTCGCGATTGATGATGAGCTGGATCGCGACCGCCCGTCGCACACTTTCTTCGGTGGGCGTCGTCAAGGCCTCGTCGTACGCGTTGGTGTGCAGGCTGTTGCAGTTGTCGAAGAGCGCGTAGAGCGCCTGCAAGGTCGTGCGGATATCGTTGAACTGGATTTCGCGCGCGTGGAGGCTCCGCCCCGATGTCTGGATGTGGTACTTGAGCATCTGGCTGCGCGGCCCGGCGGCATAGAGATCGCGCATGGCGCGCGCCCAGATGCGCCGCGCGACCCGGCCGATGACCGCGTACTCCGGGTCCATGCCGTTCGAGAAGAAGAACGACAGGTTCGGCGCGAAATCGTCGATCTGCATGCCGCGGCTCAAGTAGTACTCGACGATCGTGAAGCCATTGGCGAGCGTGAACGCCAACTGCGTGACTGGGTTCGCGCCGGCTTCCGCGATGTGATAGCCCGAGATCGAGACGGAATAGAAGTTGCGCACGGCGTTGTCGATGAAGTAGGCCTGCACGTCGCCCATCATCCGCAGCGCAAACTCCGTCGAGAAAATGCAGGTGTTCTGCGCCTGGTCTTCCTTGAGGATGTCGGCCTGCACGGTGCCGCGCACCTGCGAAAGTGCCTCGGCGCGAATCTTCTCGTAAGTGTCGCGATCGAGGAGCCGATCGCCGCTCACGCCCAGCAGCGCCAGGCCCGAGCCGTCGTGACCCGCGGGCACGTCGCCGCGATAGACAGGATGCGGCTGACCTTTGAGCGCCGCCTTGATCTTGCGCTCTGCCTCCGTCCAGCCGCTCGCGCGCAGATGGCGCTCGACGCGCTGATCGATAGCGGTGTTCATGAACATAGCGAGGATCATCGGCGCGGGACCGTTGATCGTCATCGACACGGAAGTGGTCGATGCGCACAGGTCGAAGCCCGAGTACAGGCGCTTCATGTCGTCGAGCGTCGCGATCGACACGCCCGAATTGCCGATGCGGCCGTAGATGTCCGGGCGTTCGTGCGGATCCTCGCCGTAGAGCGTGGTTGAATCGAAAGCGGTCGAGAGGCGCGTCGCATCGTGACCGGACGCGAGATAATGGAAGCGCCGATTGGTGCGCTCGGGCATGCCCTCACCCGCGAACATGCGCGTCGGATCCTCCTGCTCGCGGCGATACGGATAGACGCCGCCCGTGTACGGGAAGGAGCCCGGCAGGTTTTCCTTCATCAGGAAGGTGAGCAGGTCGCCCCAGCTCTTGAAGCTCGGCACGGCGATCTTGGGGATGCGCTGGCGGCTCAGGCTCTCGCTGTAGTTTTCGCCGGTGACTTCGCGGCCGCGCACCAGGTATCGATACTGTTCCGCAGTGGCCTGTCGCGCGCGCTCCGGCCAGCGCTTGAGGAGCTCGATGCCTTCGGTGCCGACTTCGTCGAGTGCCGCGTTGTAGGCCCGGCGCAATGCCTGCCGTGACGCATCGGCACTCTCATCGAGCACCACCTGCGAATAGCTACCGAGGAGCTCCGGGAGTTGCCCATCGCCCAGCGTTTTCAGCGCCTGGTAAAGACCCTGTGCGCGATCCGCCGCCTCGGCGGCCTCGCGCACTCGTGCACCCACTTTGCGACCGTCGTTGGCAATCTCGGCGAGATAGCGAGTGCGCGCGCCCGGGATGATCGCGTCGCGCCGCGGCAGCTCCTCGAGCTTGTGCCCCTCGAGGCGCCAGTGCCTGGCGTGCTTGGGATCATCGGCTTCGAGCCGCCGACAGAGCTCCACGAACAGGCGATTCACGCCGCCATCGTTGAACTGACTCGCGATGGTCGGATAAACCGGCACCTGCTCGTCGCTCACCTTCTCCTGCGGGTGATTGCGGCGCCACTGCTTGCGCACGTCGCGCAGCGCATCGTCCGCGCCGCGCTTCTCGAACTTGTTGATGACGATGACATCGGCGTAGTCGAGCATGTCGATCTTCTCGAGCTGGCTCGCTGCGCCGTACTCGCTGGTCATGACATAGAGCGAGACATCGGCGAGATCCACGATCTCGGTGTCGCTCTGGCCGATGCCCGCGGTCTCGACAATGATCAGGTCGAAGCCCGCGAACTTGAGGAGTGCGAGCGTGTCCTCGAGCACCGCGCTCGTCGCCAGGTGCTGGCGGCGCGTCGCCAGCGAGCGCATGAAAATGCGCTCGCAGCTCAAGCTGTTCATGCGGATGCGATCGCCGAGGAGCGCGCCACCGCTGCGCCGGCGCGTCGGATCCATCGCCACCACCGCGATCTGCCGATCCGGGAAGTGGTGCACAAAGCGATTGAGGAGCTCGTCATTCAACGAGCTCTTGCCGGCGCCACCGGTACCGGTGATGCCGATCACCGGCGGCCGATGCTGGCTCTTGCCGATGGCGCGACGTACCTGCTCGAGCGTGTGATCGGCATCGTCCGAGCCCTCGAGCACGGAAATCGTGCGCGCGAGTTGCTGATGATCGCGCGCGCCGAACGGACGAAACTCGTACGGCGGCCGTGTCGCCGCGCGCACGCGCGCGAACACGTCGTCGATCATGCCGTTGAGGCCGAGGCGTCGCCCATCCTCGGGCGTGTAGATCTTCTCGACGCCGTAGGCCTCGAGTTCGGCGATCTCGTTTGGCGCGATGGTGCCGCCGCCTCCCACCACCACACGGATGTGCTCGGCGCCCAGCTTGCGCAGCATGTCGACCATGTAGCGGAAGTACTCGTTGTGCCCGCCCTGGTACGAGCTCACGGCGATGCCGTCGGCATCCTCCTCGATCGCGGCGCGCACGATGTCGGCGACGCTGCGGTTGTGGCCGAGGTGAATCACCTCGGCGCCGTGCGCCTGGAGAATGCGGCGGATGATGTTGATCGCGGCGTCGTGCCCATCGAACAGCGACGCGGCGCTGATGAAGCGCAGCGGCGCGCGGGCGCCGGCGGCATCCCGGTCCAGTTTCGCCGCAGGAATACTCATGCGAATGAACGACTTATGCGCAACATCGGGAGCGTTGAGTCTACCAGCAACCCACCCTCGCGCCCACCCGCATAAGGGGGGTGCAGCCTATAATCGCGGGCCGCGACGAGGAGTGGGACGATGAACGTGTTCGAGACGTTGAGCGACATGGGACACGAGCAGGTCGTGTTCTTCAACAACAAGGAGCTCAACCTCCGTTGCATCGTCGCCATTCACAACACCGTGCTCGGTCCGGCCTGTGGCGGCTTGCGCATGTGGCCGTACGCCACTGAAGCCGAAGCGCTCAAGGATGTGCTGCGGCTGTCGCGCGCCATGACCTACAAGGCCTCGATCGCCGGCTTGAATCTCGGCGGCGGCAAGGCGGTGCTGATCGGCAATCCGGAGAAGGATAAGAGTGAGGCGCTGTTTCGCGCGCTCGGCCGCTTCATCGGCTCCCTGAGCAACCGTTACATCACGGCCGAGGACGTCGGCACGACCGTGGATGACATGGATCTCATCTACCAGGAAACCGATCGCGTCGTCGGCGTGCATCGCGTGCACGGCGGGAGCGGCGACCCCTCGCCTTTCACCGCGCTCGGCACGCTGGCCGGCATCCGCGCCTGCCTGCAGCGCAAGTTCGGCACCGAGGAAGTCGGCCGCTACAGTTTCGCCGTGCAGGGCGTCGGCAGTGTCGGCTACAACCTGGTGAAACTCCTGCGCGCCGAGGGCGCCAAGGTGTTCGTCACCGACATCAACCAGGAACGCGTCGAGCCCGTCGTGGATGAACTACGGGCCGAAGCGGTGCCGATGCACCAGATCTACGACGTCGATGCGACCGTGTTCTCGCCGTGCGCGATGGGCGGCATCATCAACGAAGACACCGCGCCGCGCCTCAAATGCAAGATCGTCGCAGGCGGCGCCAACAACCAGCTCGAATCGAACGAATGCGGCACGCTCCTCGAGCAGCGCGGCATCCTCTATGCGCCGGATTACGCCATCAACTCCGGCGGCCTGATGAATCTCGCGATCGAGCTGCAGGGTTACGACGAGAACCGCGCGCGCCGCATGGTCGGAACGATCTACGACATCATCGGGCGCATCTTCGCAGCCGCCGAGCGCGATCACGTGCCGAGCTGGCAGGCCGCGGAGCGCCTGGCGGAGGAACGCATTCGAACCATCGGCCGTATCAAGTTGCCTTATACCGGGCAGGCCCGGGATCGATATCCGGGACGGCGTCCCCATACACTGCCGAGCGATTGACCGCAGCGCAGCCCTTTTTCCCAGGAGAATTCATGTCCGATAGTTCAGTGGTGATCGTGTCGGCCCGACGCACGCCGATCGGCGCGTTCCAGGGCGTGTTTGCCCCGGTCACCGCCACCGAACTGGGCGCTGCTGCCATTCGCGGCGCGCTGGCGGATTCGGGCTTGAAGGGCACCGACATCCAGGAAGTGATCATGGGCTGCGTGCTGCCCGCGAACCTGGGCCAGGCGCCCGCGCGCCAGGCGGCGCTGGGTGGCGGCATTCCGAATGCCGTGCCCGCCACCACGATCAACAAGATGTGCGGCTCGGGCATGAAGGCGATCATGATGGCCGCGGACCAGATTCGCGCGGGCGACGCCGACATCGTCGTGGCCGGTGGCCTCGAGTCGATGACCAACGCGCCTTATCTCCTGCCTAAAGCGCGCAGCGGCTATCGCATGGGCAACCAGGAAGTCGTCGATCACATGTTCCGCGACGGCCTGCAGAGTCCCTTCGATGGCCAGATGATGGGCTACTTTGCCGAGACGACTGCGGAGAAGTACGGCTTCACACGCGAGCAACAGGATGCGTTCGCGGCCGAATCGGTGCGCCGCGCGCTGCGCGCGCTCGAAGCCGGCGATTTTGCGCAGGAGGTCGTGCCGGTGACGGTGAAAGGCCGCAGAGGCGAAGTGGTGATCGACAAGGATGAAACGCCCTTCGCCTGCGACATCCAGAAGATCCCGTCGCTCAAGCCCGCCTTCCGCAAGGACGGCACCGTGACCGCTGCCAGCTCCTCCTCCATCTCGGACGGTGCTGCGGCGGTGATCCTGATGCGCGAATCGACCGCGAAGGCACGCGGTATCAAGCCGCTCGCGCGCCTGCTCGCGCAGGCGAGCCAGGCGCAGCAGCCTGAATGGTTCACGACCGCGCCGGGCGGTGCGATAGCGCGGGTGCTCAAGAAGCTCGACTGGCAGCCGAACAATGCCGATCTCTACGAGATCAACGAGGCCTTTGCCTGCGTGGCGATGGCCGCCATGAAGGATGTGGGCATCGCGCCCGAGCGCGTCAACGTCAACGGCGGCGCGTGTGCACTCGGTCATCCCATCGGCGCGACCGGTGCCCGCATCACCACGACGCTGGTGCATGCGCTGCGCAAGCGTGGCCTGAAACGTGGCATCGCCTCGCTTTGCATCGGTGGCGGCGAAGCGACCGCCATCGCGCTCGAAATCCCGTGAGCTCCTCGCCCGACGCCTCCGCCGTGAGCGGTCCGGTCATCACGGACATCGACGCCCGCGGCGTCGCGACCGTGACGCTCAATCGCCCCGACAAGCACAACGCCTTCGACGCGGTGATGATCGGTGAGCTCACGGAATCCCTGAAAATGCTCGACCGCGATGCGGGTGTGCGAGTCGTATTGCTCACCGGTGCCGGTTCGTCCTTCTGCGCGGGTGCGGACCTCGCCGCCATGCGTTCGATCGCCCGAGCAAGCGAAAGTGACAACGTGCAGGACGCACTGCGGCTCGGCGAGCTGCTCGCGACGCTCAGCGGCCTGTCGAAGCCCACGGTCGCGCGCGTGAACGGCAATGCATTCGGTGGCGGTGTGGGCCTCGTGGCCTGTTGTGACATCGTGCTCGCGAGCATCGACGCACGCCTCGCGCTCACCGAGGTGCGCTTC
>DATIEU010000121.1:0-6409 GCA_035455565.1 Steroidobacteraceae bacterium
CGACGTCGTCTTGCCCGAGCGCGTCGCAGCGCTCGGGCGCGCCGGGTCGGTATCGACTATGGCACGCAGTCGATCGAGTGGCGTCGTGGTTTCATCGGGGACGGTGGGATGCTGGCCGGTCAGCAGCACGTAGAGCAGCACGCCGAGCGCATACACATCGGTGGCGCTCGTGACTTCGCCGCCCTGCACCTGCTCCGGCGCGGCGTAATCGGGCGTGAACGCCTGCCCTGCGAGCTGGGTGAGCGCCGAGTTGGGCGCGGCTTCCAGGCGGTCGTCGAGCAGCTTGGCGATGCCGAAATCCACCAGCTTCACCTGGCCTTCGGCGGTCACCAGGATGTTCGAGGGCTTGAGGTCGCGATGCAGGATGAGCTTCGAATGCGCGTGCGCGACGGCGGCCAGCACATCGAGGAACAAGCGCACACGCGCGGTGACCTCGAGCGATTGCCGGTCGCACCAGCGATTGATCGTTTCGCCTTCGATGTAATCGAGAACCAGGTACGGCTGCCCGGTCTGCGTGACCCCCGCATCGATCAGGCGCGCGATGTTGGGATGTGTGAGCCGGCCGAGCGCGCGGCCCTCGCGTCGAAAGCGCTCGATACCGCCCGGGCCGAGCAGCGCCGGGTTGAGAAGCTTGATTGCGACATGTGCTTCATAGCGGCCGTCGCTGCGCTGCGCGAGCCACACCGCCCCCATACCGCCCTGTCCCAGCAACCGCTCGAGCGTGTAACTGCCGACGACCTGACCCTGCAGTGTCGACTCCTCGACGGGTCGTACCAGCGAACCTTCGAGGAAGCCATCGCGCTCGATCGTGGTGTACTGCGCGAGGAGGTCGGTCAGTTCGTCGGCGGCCGCGCCGTCTGCGCCGCGCAACTGCGCAACGCGCTCGGCACGTGCGGGCGCTTCGAGCGCCAGCAGCTCGTCGAGCAGCGGGCTGAGTGCCTCCCAGCGCGCCTTGTCGAATCGACCTCTCAAGGCTCGCGCAACACGTCGTGCAGGTACAGGCGCGCCTTGTTCCAGTCGCGTTGCACCGTGCGTTCGGAAACCGCGCGCATCGCGCCGATCTCGGCGAACGAGAAGCCGCAGAAGAACTTGAGATCGACCAGTTCGGCAAGCGCGCCGTCCACAGACGCGAGCTCATCGAGCGCATCGCTGATGCGTTTCAGTTCGAGCTCGTCCACCGCGTGGCCGCCCGCTTCCGTGGGCATCGAGGTGATTTCAAAGGCAGAGCCGCGCTTCAACGCCTGCCGTTCGCGCACGAAATCGATGACCAGGCGGCGCATGGCCCGCGACGCATACGCCATGAAGCGCGCCTCGTCGGGAAACTGCAGCGCGTCACGCGCGGAGATCTTGAGGTACGCCTCATGCAGGAGCGTCGTGGGACTGACCGTGAGTTGCGGTCCGTTGCGGCGGAGCGCGCTCTTTGCGATCTGGCGCAATTGTGCATAGAGCGCAGTGAACAGATCGATCCGTGGATCTGCAGTGCCGGCTGGGGGAAGCACCTGCCCGGGATCCGCTGTCACGTGAGCAAGCCGCAAATGCGCCGGCGGGCAGTGGGGCGCTGCCGCAGGCAAAAGGGGAGCACGGGGGCCGGCCGGCTCCCGCCGCTGTTTCGTTGCCAGTGCCATGGTTGTCCTCGGGTCCATTCACTAGTACGCAATCCCCGCCCAAAACCTGCCACATACGCGAACTTTTTTTCTCGCGCCTCGGTAGCCGCGGGATGTCAGGTTTCGCGTGCCCTTTCCGTATTAGCAAGCCGTGTCACTCAAACGCGAGGACCAGGCCGTGAACGACAACCTGCTCTGCACCATGGTGCTGGCGCGCGCCCTGAGCGTCGAACCCATCGCTCGTGCCCTGTGTCCCGACCCTTGCGGCACTGCGGAACGACCTTTTGCCCGATCCGCGGGCCGTTGGCCGGGTGCCGCCGCACGCGCCGCGTGGGCGACCCTAACGACGGCCGCCCTCCGCCACCGATCTTCACAACCCCGGTAACGAATTCACAGGAGACCTTGTCATGAACTTTGTGACCCCAACCCGCCTGCTCGTCGCAGGACTCGCTCTCGCGACTTTCGGATTGACGGCACTGGCCAAGCTCGCGAACGAGGACGTGGCTGCCGAGCATTGCGTCGGCGAAAACTCGTCGCGCACGCTGGTCCTCGAAGACGCTGCAGGCAAGGTGCGGCGACTGGTTCATTCGCCCGTGCAGGGCTGGAGATTCGTCGGCGACGCGCAGCCGGCTGACAGTCTGTCGGCTCTGCAACGCGTGAAGTTGTCGCTCCTCCCCTCGGCACACGCGCTCGACAGCGCGCCCACGAGCGGCACCGCCACGAACACGCAGCCGCTCGCGGTCTTCATCGACGGCCCGACGGGCTACACGTTCGCGTGGAACGGCGACAGCGGCTGGAAGTTCGTCGGCCAGATGAGCGAGACGCAGCCGTGACTGCGTGGGTGGTGGGACACGAGCGGCTTATCGTGACCCTTCCGCCCGTAAACGGTCATCCGACGACAGCGTGGCACTGCGCCGTGCGCGACTCATCGCAGCGACATACAGACCGATCGATCCAGCGACCAGGAGCGCCGCGGCAACGAACGGTGCGCCGGGAAAGTACACCGGCGCATCGCTCCGCGAAAAGTAGCTGAAGAGCTGCGTCATCAGCGGCGGACCGACGATGGCGCTCAGGCTGAAGAGGCTTGCAACGCCGCCTTGCAGCTCACCTTGGGCGTTCGCCGCGATCTCGCCCGACATGACCGCGTTCATCGACGGATAGGCGAACGACCCAAACAGCCAAGCGCACAACCAGCCGTACATCATCCAGCCCTGCGTCGACAGGCCATAACCCAGGTAAGTGATCGCGCCGAACACCAGGCCGATCAGCGCCGCTTTACGCTCGCCGCCGAGTCGCGGAATCAGGACGCGCGTCAGGACACCCTGGCCGATGACCAGGATGATCCCGGCGACAGCGAGCGAATAACCGACTTCAGCGGTTGACCAGTTGAACTTGAGCATCGTGTAGAACGACCAGACGCTCGGCAGAACCTGGTGCGCCAGCTGCCAGAGGAACATGGCCGCGGCAATCCACAGGACCACCGGGTACCTGCGCATCTGCCGGAGCGTGCCGAGCGGATTGGCGCGCGACCAGTGGAAGGGCCGTCGCGACTCCGGCGGCAGCGTTTCCGGAAGCGCGAAATAGCCGAATAGCGAGTTGAGCAGCGCCAGCGCGGCCGCCGCGAAGAACGGTGCGCGCGGCCCGAAAACGCCCAGCAGCCCGCCGACGGCCGGGCCGATGATGAAGCCCAGGCCGAACGCGGCACCGAACAGGGCGAAGTTCTGTGCCCGCTTCTCCGGTGGGCTCACGTCAGCCATGTACGCATAGGCCGGCGTATAGGAGGCGCCCGTGATGCCGGCCACGATGCGGCCGAAGAAGAGCCACCCGATGGTCGGCGCGAGGCCCATGATCAGGTAATCGAGGCCGAGGACGAACAGCGCGGACAACAACACCGGGCGGCGCCCGAACCGGTCGCTCAGGTTGCCGAGTATCGGTGCAGAGAAGAACTGCACCATCGCAAACACGAAGGACAACCAGCCGCCATAAGCGGCCGCAGGACCCATCTGCACACCCGTCAGCTCGACGATGAGTTGCGGCATCACGGGCAGCACGATGCCGAAGCTGATCGAGTCGATCAGCACGGTGATGAAGATGAAGACGACAGCGTGCTTGCCAGCCGCGACCGGGCTCATGGCGAGATTCTGCACGCCCCGAGCGCGAACTCGAAGAGCGGGGCTGGCTTCAGCGACTGCGTCTTAAGGAACGACGATCCCGGCACTCGGCGTCGCGGGCCTCGCTCCCATGCCGGCGAGGACATTGACGGCGAACTTCTGGGCTCGCACATCCACCCGCGGCGACTGGACCGACGTGCTGTCCAGAGCCCACATCCAATGGATCGAACCGACCGCAAAAACCTGTGCGCCGCTCGCGTGGGTATATCGAGTGCTGTGCGAGATCTGCGTAGCCGTTTTCGGCATGCCGGGCGCAACGGCCGCGGGCGTGACAGGCGATGCACCGAGGATCACCAGCCCGCTCGGAGTGAAGCCATTGTTCACGACACCATCCCATTCGTAACCCACCAGCTGGCGCAGGGCCGCGCCATTCGTGAGACCCGTATTCGCGAACACCGGATCGCTGACATTCGGGGTGACCCAGTCGAACCCGGTCCAGAAGCCACCCTCCTGGCGTCCGATGTACATGACGCCGAGCAGCGCGTTCTCCGGCCGGTTGTTCTGTGGATCGCGCCAAAGATAGGTCGGCGCCACAGGATCGGGTGTCTGCGCCGGCAGCTTGTAGCAAACCATCACGCGGTTGGGCCGGCCGCGACTCGAGGGCTCGAAGCGCACGCGCCAGTAGGCCGTGTTGCCGGAGAAGAATCCCAGGTTCACGCCCGAATTGCGTGCCGCTTCGATGCCATCGCGCATTTCCTTCGACCAGTACTCATCGTGCCCGACTGACAGGAACACTCTGTGGTTCAATAGCCGCGTCGCATTGGTGTGCACATCCATGTTGGTGATGTAGGTGACGTCGTAGCCCTGAGACTCGAGCCAACGCGCCATCTGGAACTCGAAAGTCAGGACATCCCGATCGAGCATGGGACGGTCGAACGACACCTTCATGGCGCGCACGCCGCCGGTGCTGTTGTGTGTATAGAGGCTGCGCTGCTCGGTGGCATTTCCGTAGCTGTTGTAGGCGAGCCCGGTGGTGCGACTGCTTTGAAAGACGATATCGGACCGGCGCCGATCGTCCCGGACGACGAAATAGATCGGCGATTGTCTGCCGGTGGCGACGTGGTTCAGCACCGCGATGTAGAGGCCTGAGGTCCAATCGTCGCCGACCCTCAACGTGGCCGACTTGTTCCAGTCACACTCGATCAGGTGCGTGGCCAGCTCGGTCACTTCGCATGCCCGTTGCGTCACGCCGCTGAGCGTGCTGCTGCTCGCCACGAGCCGCGTCCCCGCGCCACCGTAGTACCCCATGCGATAGACGTTGATCGTGTAGGCGCCGGGTTGCGAGGTCGACACCCGGAAGGCGAGCCGACTGCCGCGATCCACGCTGGTCGCATCGGCATAGCCCGCGATCGTGGCCGGGCTCCAGCGTGACAGCAGAGTGCCCACGACGCCGCTGGTGCCGGTCTTGCGGTTCTCGATCACGACCGGGTTGTCCGCGGCGGCCAGGGCGGCTGGTGGCTGTGTTTTTGCGAAGGAATCGCCGCCGGTGGCAAGAGTGACGCTCAGGAGAGCGACCACGGCACACATCGTCGTCCAATGACTTTTCATGGGTGTGACCCTTGGTATTGCTTCCTTTCAGGTGGGGCCGGGGAGTGTACGCCTTCGGGCCTGCGTTGAACCATGCTGCGATTGCACGGCGAGGCGCTGCCTCGAGGTCAACTTTCATCCCCCAGCCCGGTCTGATTCCCGGACATGAGCAATCCCCTGGGGTTCTTCTACAACTCGACCGAGAACTGGCAGAAGTTTGCCGGCAAGACCGGCATGCTCGTAACCGGTCGTTGCAACCGTTACGACCCTGTTTTCGCCAAGGCGCGCGAAGCAGGCGCGGAAGTATTGGCCTATATCGATCCTTGTGACGTCCCGGACCACCGCGTGTGCGCGCTCGACGAGTCGTTCTACATGAACGACCACTCAAAGGTCCCCTTGTGGCCATACCCGGCACCGGGCGTGCGCAGTGGCTGGCCAAGGCACCTGATCACCGACATGCGTGAAGGATCGGCGTGGTGCAAGTACGTGCTCGACTACCTCCACAAGTTGATGGACGACGGGCGACTGAGCGGTGTCTTTCTCGATGTCCTGGGCGCCCGGCGTTGGCAACGTTCGGAATGGGACAAGTGGCCGGTGGAGGAGCGCGCCGAGTGGACCAACGGCTGCATCGCGTTCGTGCGCGAGCTCGACCGGCTGCGGCGGCAGAGCAACGCGAACTTCATCGTCGTGAATAACAACTTCTGGAACTCAGGCGCCAAGACCTTCCTCGAGGGCGAGAAGTACGTTGACGGCATCTGCATCGAACACCATTCGATCTCGAACATGTCGGCGGTGCTCGCAGCTGGCCGCAGGTACTCTGACCTCGGTCATCGACGTGTGCTGTGGATTGCAAAATCGACGCAGGAGGCTCAGGTCATTGCGCAAGTCCCGGGCGTCACGCACGTGAGCGACCAGAAGACCTACGAGCACCCTGGCGAGCCGCCGGTGCCGCTTAGTGATTTGACGCGCGCACAGGGGCCGGACGCTGACCGATGATCGGTCGACCGCCCGGAGCTGGCAGTCCAAGCCGCTTGCGGGCCGCGCGATCCGAATGCTGGCGGCCCAGGATCAGGCGCAGCTTTTCGATTCGATTGCTGAGAATCAGCA
>DATIEU010000122.1:0-8393 GCA_035455565.1 Steroidobacteraceae bacterium
TCATCGGTCGCAAGAGCAACGCTATTCCCTATCGACAGCAGCCCGGACAGGATAGAGGTGACGATAAGAGACCTTACTGGGCGCACATGCATGCCTCGCGACGGCTGTATTTTGCTCGGGCCTGAAAGGCAAGCACCCGAGAGCCCCGCTATTGCGGGGGCGCCTTGAAGACCGCTCCGCCTTTCATGACAAAGAGCACCTGCTCGAGGACTCGCTCGTCCTCGAGCGGGTTGCCGGGCACCGCGATGAGGTCAGCGAGTTTGCCCGCAGCCAATGAACCGCGGTCATTGAGTCCAAGCGCATCTGCAGCGTAGGTGGTGGCACCCCGGATCGCTTCGATCCGCGACATGCCGCGACGAACGCGTGCGTGAAACTCTTTCGCGTTGTCGCCGTGGGGAAAGACACCGGCATCGGTGCCGAACGCGATCTTGAGCTTGGACTGCATGGCGCGCTTGAAGCTCTCTTCGGCGTTCGGAATCATCGCCTCCGCCTTGCCGCGAATGAGCGGCGGCATTTCTTCGGGCTTGAAGCTGTCGATCAGGTGCAAGTTGGGCACGTAATAGGTGCCTCGGCTCTTCAGTTCCCGAGCGGCTTCGGCTGTGAGATATGTGCCGTGCTCGATCGTGGCGACGCCGGCGCGCGATGCCGCAATGATTCCCTCGGTGCCGTGGGCATGGGCGGCGACGCGTAAACCGTGGCGCGCGGCCTCCTCGACGATCGCGCGGAGCTCGGCCTCCGAGTATTGCAGGGCGCCGACAGGCCCTTCGAAGGACAGCACTCCGGCGGTCGCGCATACCTTGATGACCTTGGCACCGTGCTTGATCTGGTAGCGCACGGCCCTGACGACGTCGTCCACGCCGTCCGCGACACCGGCTCGCCAATCCTGCTCCGCGATGCCAGGAGCAAAGCCCGTGACGTCGCAGTGACCACCCGTGATGCTCAACGCGTGCCCCGCGGGAATGATGCGCGGGCCCTCGATGAATCCCTTGTCGATGGCGTGCATCAACGCCACGTCGACGAAGCCCCAGATGGCCCAGAGATCCCGTACGGTCGTGAAGCCGGCATTCAACGTGCGGCGCGCGTTGCGTGCACCGCGCAGAGTCCAGTCGGGTGGTGTTTCGTATACCGGCTGGGTGATCCATTCCTCGTCGAGGTCCCAGGCCAGGTGCGTGTGCAGGTCGATGAGGCCGGGGAGCAGCGTCACATCGCCGAGCCGGATATGACGGGCGGCCGGCTCGTCAGCGCCACCGATGCGCACAATGCGTTCGCCGCTCACGAGCACGGCGGCGTCTTTTACGATCGTCCCGCGTACCACGTCGAGCAGGCGATCGGCGTGCACTACCACTTGCTCCTCGGCGTTTGCGATCGCCAAGACACACACCAGCGAACTGAAGAGGAAACCCCATCGAAATGCGCGCATTTCGCCCCCTGCCGATGGCTGATTGGCACGTTCTGCGGGAACTGTACCAGTCACGTAGACTTGCCAGTCACTCATATTATCTGTGCCGTGCCATCGCATGAGCTCGCGCTCAACCGAGCTGTCCTCCGATCGTCCCGCCTCGCCGCGTGACCAGCGCGTTTCACCGGCGCTGCCCGCGCGACTGTACGGGCCGCGCTACTGGCCCACGTGGCTCGGAGTCGGCCTGATCCGGCTACTCGGCTTGCTGTCCTACCGCGCGCAGATGGCCCTCGGGATGGGTCTCGGCCGCATTGCCTGGTGTTTCGCGCCGCGCGACCGGCGCATCGCCCACATCAATGTCGGCCTGTGCCTGCCGGAGCTCGATGAGCGCGCGCGTCGCAGGCTGGTGCGCGAGCATTTCGGATCGCTCGGCTGTGCGCTTCTCGAAACTGCGCTCGTGTGGTGGGCGACGGATCGACGCTTGCGCAAGTTCGTGCGCATCGAAGGTCTCGAGCACCTGGAGCAGGCGCTGGCGGGCGGACGCGGCGCGATCCTGTTATCGGCGCATTTCACCACGCTCGAGATGGGCGCGCGCGCGCTGTGCATGAACGGACCTACGGCGATCATGTACCAGACGCCGCGCAATGCGCTCATCGCTGCATTGTCGCTACGCGGACGCGCAATGCACGCGCGACGCGCGATCTCGAGCGACAACGTGCGCGAGCTCCTGCAGAGCCTGAAGAGCAATCTGCCGGTCTGGTATGCGCCGGATCAGCGCGACGAAGGCCGTTCGGGCCAGCTCGTGCCCTTCTTCGGCATTCCCGCGCTGACCAACGTGGCCACCTCGCGCATCGCCCGTATTTCCGGAGCGCCCGTGCTGCCATACTTCCCCGAGCGCCTTGCGGGCGGTGCGGGCTACTGCATGCGCATTCTGCCGCCACTGCAACCGTTTCCGAGCGAGGATGCTGTCGCGGACGCCGCACGCTTTCACACCCTCATCGAAGCGCACGTGCGTCGTTGCCCGGCGCAATATCTGTGGACGTACAAGCGTTTCAAGCGGCCGGGCAGCACCGAGGATCCTTACCAGCGCTGAGTACGATGGAATTTCGACCTCGCTATCTCGCGCCGCGTTACTGGCCCACGGCCATCGGGCTCGTGCTTCTCAGGTTGTTCGAGCCGCTGCCTTACCGCGTGCTCGTCTGGCTGGGAAGTGCCCTCGGTGCCATCCTGCGCCTGCTGCCAATTGCTTTCGTGCGCACCGCGCGGCGCAATCTCGAGCTCTGCCTGCCGGAGCTCGATGCAGCGACGCGCGAGCGCGTGCTCGGGGAGCACTTTCGCAGTCTCGGCATCGCGTTGTTCGAGACGGCGATGGCGTGGTGGAGCTCCGACCGGCGCATCCGCGCGCTCAGCGAGCTCGAGGGCGCGGAGCACCTGGAACGCGCGCTGAGGGGCGGTCACGGCGCGATCCTGCTGTCGGCGCACTTCACGACGCTCGAATTGGGCGCGCGCGCGCTCTGCGCTCGCATGCCGATGAGCGTGATGTACCGCCCGACCAAGAACGAACTGCTCGGCTACTTCCTGACGCGCAACCGGCGCAAGCACACGCGGCGCGCCATTCCCCGGGACGACATCCGCACGCTGATCTCGACCCTCGGCGCCAACGAACCGGTGTGGTACGCGCCCGACCAGAGCTATCGCAAGAAGGGTGCCGAGATGGTGCCCTTCTTCGGCATTCCCGCGGCCACCAACACCGCGACCTCGCGGCTCGCCAGAATGACGGGCGCTCCGGTGCTGCCCTATTTTCCGGAGCGGCTGCCGGGCTCGCAGGGCTACCGCATGGTGATCCACCCGCCGCTCGAGGACTTTCCTGGCGCCGATCGCGTCGCGGACGCGGCGCGCTTCAACACGCTGATCGAAGAGCAGGTCCGGCGAGTGCCGGCGCAGTACCTGTGGATCCATCGACGCCTGAAGGGCCTGAGCGCCGCCGATCCGGACCACTACGCGCCGGTACAATGAGCCCATGGTGACCGAACGCGCCGAGGATCTGCCGGATCAGGATGCCGCCAACGATGACGCGCGCCCGGTTCCGGCGGATGCTCCGAAGCGACCGCGTCGTCGCGGCAGCCGCTCGCAGCGGCGTCTGTCATGGGGACGGCGGCTCGTGTATCGGATCGCCGTTCCCATCGGCATGGGCCTCATTCATTTCTTCTGGGCCACCTGCCGCATCGTGCGCGTCGAGGGTGCACCACACGTCGAGAATCACCTGCTCGGTGGCAAGACGGCGGTGATCTGCTACTGGCATCGGCACCAGCTCATGGCCTGGAGCTTCCTGGTCCGTCTGTTCGAGCGCGGCCTGCGCGTCGGTTGGCTGATCAGCGCGTCGGTCGACGGCGAAGCGATCAGCGAGATCGCCCGCCGCATGGGCGGCGGCCTGGTGTATCGCGGCTCCACCACCAGCAAGGGTGCGGAAGCCGTACGCAGCATCTGCAAGGGGATCCGGCGCGACCGCGTTTCGCCGGCGATTACGCCCGACGGACCGCGCGGCCCGCGCTCGGTCTTCAAGCCCGGCGTGGTGAAGATCGCGCAAATTTCGGGCGCGCCACTGGTGCCGGTCAGCTGGTGCGCGAGTCACGCCTGGGTGCTCAAGACCTGGGATCGATTCGTCGTGCCGGTGCCGTTCTGTCGCGTGGTGGTAGCGGTGGGCGAGGGGATCGACGTGCCGCGCGAGCTCGATGAGGCGGGCACGAGCGAGATTGCACAACGGATGGAGAGAGACCTCGAGAGCCTGTTTCAGCAGGCGCGCCAGGCGATGCAGAGCCTGTGAGCGGTCAGCGCACCCCGCGACGGTGGACGCGGGCATTCAGGACGGCGTGATCCGGGTCCGCACAATCCGCGGGCTCGAGCTGGATCGTCGAGTGCTCGAGCGAATAGCGGCGCGCGAGGAAGAGTTTTATGTCCTGGAGCACGACGTGTGAGGACACGTCGGCCTCGATCCTCGCATGCAGTGTGACGACGGGATGATGCGAGGTGAGCGACCAGACGTGCACGTGGTGCACGTCGATGACCCCGCCGACGGCGCCCTTGATCTCGCGCTGAAGCTCTTCGATGTCGAGCCACTCCGGTGTCCCCTCGAGCAGGATGTGTGCGGACTTGCGCAGCAGGCTCGAGGCCGCGATGACGATGAGGAGCGCGACCACCAGTGCGAGCAGCGGATCGATGCGCACCCAGCCGGTCAGGGTCACGACGATCGCTGCGGTGATCGCCAGCAGCGATCCGAGCAAGTCGCTCAGCACGTGCATGTAAGCCGCGCGTACGTTGAGGTTGTGCGTGTCGCCGCCATGCAGAAGGAGCAAAGCGACAATGTTGATCAGCAGGCCGGCCGCCGCGACACCAAGCATCAGAGGTCCCGCCACCGGTGCGGGATCCCGCAGACGCTGGATCGCTTCGAAGGCGATCCACAACACGGCCGCCAGCAGAATGAGGCTATTGACGAAGGCCGCCAGCACCTGCAAGCGGTGGTAGCCGTAGGTGCGCTTGCGGTCCGACGGCAGGCTCGCGAAGCGTAACGCGAGCCAGGCGAGGGCGAGGGATGCGGCGTCGGTAAACATGTGGCCGGCATCCGCCACCAGCGTGAGCGACCGCGCGATCCAGCCGCCGGCGAGCTCCACGACCGCGAAGCCGCCCGTGAGGATCAGCGCCCAGTACAGGCGTCGGCCGTCTTGCGCGTGTGCGTGGGCGTGCGGGTGGGCGTGAGGTTTCCCGCCGCCAGTCGTCGAGGAGCCCATGCGCCGAGCATAGCGGAAAATGCGCTGGGTGCTGAGGCACCGCTATACTTCGCCGTCGCCCGACTGGAGTTCCACGGCGGTTCCCGCCGCACCACCCCGCATGAGCCCGGAAGTCTCGGTCGTCGTCCCCGTCTGCAACGAAGCGGATAACGTCATGCCGCTCGCGCAGGAGATCGTTGCCGCACTGCGCGGCCGGCTGCCGTTCGAAATGATCTTCGTTGACGACGGCAGCAGCGACGCCACCGCACAGCGCATTCGGGAGGCGCGCACCAGCGGTTTGTCCGAGATGCGGTTGCTGCGTCATTCGGGGCGCAGTGGGCAGAGCGCGGCGGTGCACTCCGGCGTACGTGCGGCCCGCGCCCAGTGGATTGCCACGCTCGATGGCGATGGACAGAACGATCCCGCGGACCTGCCCAAGCTGATCGCCGCGCGCGGCGACGCGACGAACGAGGGCGTCATGCTCTTCATGGGCAATCGGGTCACGCGTCGCGACACCTGGTTGAGACGCCTCTCGTCGCGTATTGCGAACGGTGTGCGCGCCGGGCTTCTGGGCGATGGCACACCGGACACCGGGTGCGGCATCAAGCTGTTCCATCGCGAGACGTTCCTGTCATTGCCCGCCTTCGATCACATGCATCGCTTCCTGCCGGCGCTCTTTCAGCGCGCTGGGACCCGGGTCGTCTCGGTCCCGGTCAATCACCGCGAGCGCACGCGCGGGCGCTCCAAGTACGGCGTGCACAACCGCCTGTGGGTCGGCATCGTCGATCTTTTCGGCGTGATGTGGCTCAAGGCGCGCTCGCGTCCGGGCGTCAGGGTCGTGGAAGAGTAGGCGTTCGCTTGACGCGCGATCTGGCGCTGCTGCTCGGCATCGGGCTTGTGTTGCTGGCGACGGGCATGGGGCTGCGCGATCCCTGGCCCGCGGACGAGCCGCGCTTCGCGCTCATTGCACGCGACATGGTGGCGTCGGGCGACTGGCTCTTTCCGCGCGTGGGCGGCGATCTCTACCAGGACAAGCCGCCGCTCTTCTTCTGGTTGATGGCAGCCGCATACGCGCTGATTGGCTCGCTCCGGCTGAGTTTCCTGCTGCCGTCGCTGCTCGCCGGGCTCGGCACACTCGCGCTCGTTTATGACCTGGCGCGGCGCCTGTGGAATCGCGAGGCGGGACTGTGGGCGGGCCTGGTGTTGCTTTTCACTTTGCAGTTCACCATGCAGGCGCGGGCGGCGCAGATCGATGCGACGCTCTGCTTCTTCACCACGCTCTCGCTCTACGCGCTGCTGCGTCATCTCTTGCTGCGCGATGGCTGGAAGTGGTACGCGCTCGGCGGCTTTGCGGCCGGACTCGGCGTGATCACCAAAGGCGTCGGCTTCCTGCCGCTACTGGTCCTGCTGCCATACGGCTACGCGCGCTGGCGCAAATGGCCGCTGCCCAAGCTGGAGGGAACACCGTGGCAATGGAGCGGCGCGCCGCTCGCGTTCCTGGCGGCGATCGCGCTGTGGTTCGTGCCGATGCTGGTCGCGGTCGGGACGAGTGGCGATGCTGCCCTTCAGGCCTATCGTGACGAGATCCTGTTCCAGCAGACCGTCTCGCGTTACGCCACCGCGTGGCATCACCACAAGCCCTTCTACTACTTCCTCGGTGTCGTGGTGACGCAGTGGTTGCCGCTGGTGGCGCTGCTGCCGTGGCTCGTGCCCCGCTGGCGCGAGCAGCTGCGCGCGCGCGACGTTCGACTGCTGCTGTTGCTCGGCTGGGTGGTGCTCGTGCTCATCTTCTTCAGCCTGAGTCCGGGCAAGCGCGGTGTTTACATCCTGCCGGCGCTGCCCGCGTTCGCGGTCGCCTCGGGCGAGTGGCTGCGCGGGCTCTGGCAGCGTCCGGACGTACAGAAGGCGGGCGCGGTCTTCGGCTTGCTAATCGTGCTCGCGAGCGCCGCAGCGTTCATCTATCTCACGTGGTTGGTGCCCGAACGGGCGCTCGAGCTGCGCGAGCAGTATGAAGTCAGATACCTGACGCCGCTCGCGGGGATCGCCGTGCTCGGGAGCATTGCGCTGATCGTGTGCGGCGTGCAGCGGGGCGCGCTCGGATGCGCCTGGGTGCTCGGGCTCACTTGGCTCGTCGTGAGCTTCACCATCTATCCGCAGATCAATGGCGCACGCTCGGCGAAAGATTTCATCGCCAGGCTCGAACAGCTCGCGGATCCGAATCGTGAGCTGGGACTGCTGGCTTACAAAGAGCAGTTCCTGTTGTATCTCACGCGGCCCAGCGTGAACTTCGGTCACCGTCGCTGGCGCGAGGGCCCGCTCGAGAGCTATGACGCCGCGCGTTGGCTCGGTGAGCACCCGGATCGCCAATTGCTGGTGGCTGACGACCAGCTCGAACCGTGTTTCGCCACGGCGCGCGAGCGCATCGATGTCGGCACCAGCTCGCGCGAGCATTGGTTCCTGGTGAGCGGGCCGGTCAGTCCGGACTGCGCTGCGCGCGGCAAACCTGAACACGTCATCCGCTATTCGCAGCCCCATCCCGGCTGACCGGGACAGCCAAACCGCTGATTCATGAGGCTTTCGCCCCGTTGTCGCGCACGTCGCGTCGGCAGGGCAGAGCGTCGCTGGCTTGAGACATTGTTTTAACCATATATGGGACGTATTATCCCACATATGGAACAGTTCTCAGCCAAGGCACTCGTGACGTCGAGTTGCCGGGCGCTGCTCCAACCCATAGCTCGACTCCTGCTGAAAAGCGGAGTCACGTGGAAGGAGTTCGCGGAGTTGTCTCGGCAGACGTTCGTCGAAGTCGCCACCCGGGAATTCGGCCTGCGCGGCCGACCGACAAACGTTTCGCGCGTGGCGCTCCTGACCGGGCTGGCGCGCCGCGAGGTTCGACGTCAGCAACAAGCAGCCGAGCCGCAAGCCGGCACCGGCTACATGAGCAAGGCCTCGCGCGTGCTATCCGGTTGGTACCAGGACCCGGAGTTTGTCGATGACCAGGGCAATCCGCGCGTGCTCGCGCTCGACGGCGAGGGTGCGAGCTTCGCTGAGCTGGTGCGTCGCTATGGCGGTGGCGACATTCCCGCGGGCGCGTTGCTCAAGGAGCTGCAACTCGCACGCGCAATCGAGCGGCGCGCGGACAACACCGTGCGCGCGCTGACGCGCGTGTACCTGCCGCGGCGCATGGACGAGGGCCAGATCCGCTTGTGGGGCAGCGTGCTGCAGGATGT
>DATIEU010000123.1:0-2341 GCA_035455565.1 Steroidobacteraceae bacterium
CAGGTCGCTCGCTCCGGAACAAAGAGCTGCCAGGCTCTCGAAGCTGACAGGCTTCACCAGGTGAGCTGAAAAGCCCGCGGCGCTGGTCCGCTGGCGATCGCTTTCCAGTCCATAGCCAGTCACTGCGATCAGCTTCAATTCAGCCGGGATCCCGGGCACGTGCCGCAGCTGATGCGCGAGCTCGTAGCCATCCATCGCGGGCAGGCCGATGTCCAGGAACGCGATCTCCGGCTGGAACATGCGCGCGAGCTCCAGTGCGGTTGGGCCATCGGGCGCGGTGACGACGAGGTGACCGATCGCTTCGAGGCCGAGCTTCAGGGTAGCTGCCGCATCGTTGTTATCGTCGACCACGAGTACGCGTCGTGACGCACCGGTGGACGGCACCGGTTGGAGCTGCGGCTGTTCACTGTCGACGTGTGCTTCGGAATCGAGCACTGGGAAGTCGAGCACAAACTCGCTGCCTTTGCCCAGACCTTCGCTGCGCGCGTTGACGGCGCCGCCATGCAACTTCACGAGGTTGCGCACGATGGTGAGCCCGAGACCGAGGCCGCCGCGCGAGCGGTCGATCGATTGCGGCTCCTGTACGAAGAGGTCGAAGATGCGGCTGAGCATCTCGGGCGCGATGCCGATGCCTTCGTCCTTGACGCTGACGCGTACCCGGTCGCCGTTGCGCGAGGCGATCATAGTGATGCGCGACCCCGGATCGCTGTACTTGGCGGCATTGGTGAGCAGGTTCGAGAGGATCTGCGCGAGGCGTTCCGGATCCGCCGACACTCTCATACCCGAGCGCGGAATCCGAAACTCCAGCCGGTGATTGCGCTGCTCGAGGATCGGGCTTGCCATCTCGATGGCACGCAGCGCCGCCTCGGCCATCTCGAGCGGCTCCTTGTGAAGGGTGATCTTGCCACCGGCGATGCGTGATACATCGAGCAGGTCATCGACCAGGCGCGTGAGATGCACCACCTGGCGCTCGATGATGGCTTGCTCCGGCGACTGCACGCCGCGCAGGCGCATTACGTCGAGGGCGGTCTTGATGGGAGAGAGCGGATTGCGCAGCTCGTGGCCCAGCATCGCGAGGAACTCGTCCTTGGCGCTATTGGCGGATTCCGCGACGCTCCTCAATCGTTCGATCTCGGCCCGCGACAGCACTTCTTCCGTCACGTCGAACGCGACGACCAGGACGCCGTCGACGGCTCCGCTCGGGCCCCGCAGTGGCGTGTAGACAAAGTTGAAATAGACCGTCTCGAGATTGCCCTCAGCGCCGCGAGCCAATTTGACCGGTGCTTCGCGACCTTCGTAGGGCACACCGCTCGCGATGACCTCGTCGAGCAGCCTCCTGAACCCCTGACCGCCCAGCTCCGGCAGCACGTCGAACAGCGACCGCCCGATGACGTCTTCCGCCTGCTTGCTCCAGATCCGGCAAGCCGCCGGATTGACCAGCTCGATGCGGTGATCAGGCCCGCGCAGCACCGTGAACGGATTGGGCGCCTGCATCATCAACGCGTTGAAGTCCTGCTTCTGCAGCTCGGCGAACCTTTCCGCGATGCGTACTTGCTCACGCGAAGCTTCGCGGTCGCGTGCGAGCTGTTCGCGGGCCCGCGCGAGTGTCAACTGCGAGCGCACGCGGGCGAGCAATTCGCCGGCACTGAAGGGTTTGATCAGGTAGTCATCGGCGCCGATGTCGAGTCCCTCGATCTTGGCCTCTTCGCCAGCCCGCGCGGAAAGCAGGATCACCGGCACGCCTGCTATGGCTGGCTCCTCGCGCACGGCTTTCACCAGCGCGATGCCATCGAGCTTCGGCATCATGATGTCCGCGAGCAGGAGATCCGGGTGAAGCTGCCTCGCCAGCGTGAGCGCATGCTCACCATCCGCGACCGCTGTAACCCGGTAACTGGGGCTGAGCAGGCGGCCCAGGTATCCACGCAGGTCGGCGTTGTCGTCCGCCACCAGGATATGTGGCCGTCCGTCCGCAGCGGATGCGGCTTTGATCGCGGGCGTGGGTTCGGCAGTCGATGCCCGCGCAGTCTGTCCGCTCGTGTTCGCGCCGTTGTCGAGCCACTGCAAGGCTTCGTGGGCGAATTGCTGCGACGTGGCCGCAGCCACCTGGCGCATGCGAGCCTGGGCTGGCGCGGCGCGGAACGGCAGGCGCACGGTGAATGTGGTTCCACTGCCGTAGATGCTGTCGGCTTGCACCGTTCCGCCGTGCAACCTCACGAGCTCGTGCACCATCGCGAGGCCGATGCCGGTGCCCTCGACACTGCGGCCGGCGGCTCCCTGGATGCGATGAAAACGCTCGAAGAGCCGCGGCATTTCTGCTGCCGGAATACCGGTGCCGGTATCG
>DATIEU010000124.1:0-3655 GCA_035455565.1 Steroidobacteraceae bacterium
AGCACACCGATCCCGGGGACCTCGATCGGCGGCCACGAGCCGATCCAGACGATCGCAGCTCCACCCGCGAGCAACGCCAGCCCCTGACCGGCAATGAAGCCGAAATTGAGCACGGCGATCGCGCGCGGCAGTTTTCGCGGCGGAAACAGGTCCGCCAGCATCGAGAAGGTGGTCGGCCCGCTGCATGCTTCGCCTGCACCCACGGCGATCCGCGCCAGGAACAGGTGCCAGAAGTTCTGCGCGAACCCGCACAAGGTCGTCGCAATGCCCCAGGCGGTGATGCCGCACGCCAAAATCGTGCGGCGCGTGGCGTAGTCGACCATGCGCGCAATCGGCAATCCGAGCAGCAGGTAGAGCAGCACGAACGCGAACCCGGTGACCAGGCTGATCTGGAAGTCCGAGAGTTGCAGGTCGCGCTTGATGGGACCGACCAGGAGACTCACGATCCCGCGGTCTAGGAAATTGATCATCAGTGAGAGGGCAAAGATTGCGACCGCATACCAGGCCCGGCGCGGGCTCGGCCAGGGCTGTTCCGCGTTCACCGGCCCGCGCTCGACCTGTGCGCTGACTTCCTGCACTTCCTGCCCTGCGCTCTGCGTCAGAACATGGTGTTCTCGTTAGCCGACTTCTCCGGGATCGGCTGCACGACATCCCAGTGCTCGACCACCTTGCCGTTCTCGACCCGGAAGATATCCACCACCGCGAGGCCGCGCTCCGTCGGGCTCGACTTGGCGTGCACGTGCAGCCACACGAGGTCCCCGTCGGCGACTGCCCGCTTGATCTCGCTGCGCGCTTGCGGGTTCTTGGCGAAATAAGGCTCCATGAAATTGATCAGTGCCTCGGTGCCGTTGGGCGCCAGCGGGTTGTGCTGGATGTAGCGGTCGCCCACGTACTTCGCGAGCGCCTCGCGTACCTTGTGCTCCTGAAAGATCATGTTGTAGAACTCGATCACCATCGCCTTGTTCTTCGCCGCGACATCGCGCTCCCCGTTCGCGCTCGCCGTGACGCACGCGGTCATCGCAAAGGCCGCGCCCAGAATCAGAATTCGCCTCGCGTTCATGCTGCAACTCCCATGCTCGTGAAGTGATGGATCAAACCGTGCTCACACTGCGCTCAGGTCCATGCCCGGGCGCGTACAACGCTTTCCCCATAAGGCTTCATCCCCCGCCAGATCACGAACGCGGCGACCGGACCGAGAATGGCCGCGGTCAGCGCCAGCGAGTACGGCAGGAACCGGTCGGCGCCGAATAGTTGATCCGTGAGCAGCGCGACGAACGTCGGTCCGAGGCCGAAGCCTATCAGATTGAATACCGCGAGAAAGAGCGCGGTCACCTGGCCGCGCATCTGATTGGGCGTGATCACCTGGAGCGCCGCGTTCTGCGGCCCAGGGCCGAGCGATCCGATGAAGGTGTTCAATGCCATGACCGCTAGAGCCAGCGCGGCGCTCGGCATCAGTGGAAAGAGGATGGACGTGGGGATGAGGCCGAGGCTCGCTATGAGCACGACGCGGAGATTGGCGTCCGCGTAACCTCGCTTCGCGAGGCGCTCGGCGAGCGCGCCGCCACATACGAGGCCTAGCGGCGCTACCACGAACAGAATCAAGCCGAGCGCGAGGCCTATATCGCCGATCGTCCAGCCGAACTTGCGAATCATGAACTCCGGCACCCACACGCTGGTACCGAAAGCGAGCAGTGCCTTGAGACCCGTGCCCAGGAACAGGGGGCCATAAGTGTGTCGGTTGTCGTGCAGGAAATTGATGATGTCTGGCACGGGCACGGCCCTCCGTGGCTGACCCGCTCCCGGCATGAGGCCACGTCGTTCGGGCTCGCGAACCGTTGCGACCAACGCCGCGACCAGCAGTCCCGGCAGACCCACAATGATGAAGGCGAGCTGCCAGGGCCTCAGCGTCCCGACGAGTGGCAGCGTTACGTCCGGACGCGTCATCACCATCTGGATCACGGTGCCGCCCACGATCAGCGCCAGCCCCGAGCCAAACATGAAGCCGAAATTGAGCACCGCGATCGCCTTCGGCAGTTTCTCGCGCGGAAAGAGGTCGCTCAGCATCGAGTAGGTCGCGGGGCCGTTGCACGACTCGCCAACGCCCACGCCGACGCGTGCCGCAAACAACTGCCAGAAATTGCTCGCGAGCCCGCAGAGCGCCGTCATCACGCTCCAGCTTGCGACCCCCACGCCGATGATGAGGCGCCGGCTGTAGACATCCACGAGCCGCGAGATCGGAATGCCCATGAGCACGTAGAAGCTCACGAACGCGAAACCGATGAGCACGCTGATCTCGGTGTCGCTCAAGCTCAAATCGCGTTTGATGGGCCCCACCAGCAGCGTCATGATCTGGCGGTCGAGGAAGTTGAACATCAGGGCGATCGCGAACACGCCCACGGCGTACCAGGCGCGCGTGCGATCGGGCCACGGGCGCTCGTGGACCTGCTCGACGTTGGCGGTGCTGGCGACGTCGGTGGCCATGCATCATGCCCAGGCCCGCGCGCGTACGACGCTTCGCCCGTAGGGCTTGAGCCCATACCAGGACACGAGCGCCGCTATCGGTCCGAGCACCGCCGCGGAGGTCATGAGTGAATAGCGCAAGTCGGCCTCATTGGCGAACAGGTAGTCGGTCATCAGTGCCACGAAGAGCGGCCCCAGCGCATACCCCACAACGTTGAAGATGAACTGGTAGGCCGCGCGCACCTGGCCGCGCATCTCGTTGGGCGTGACGATCTGCAGTGCCGCGTTTCCCGGCGCGACGCCCAGCATGGCCACGAAGAGGTTGAGACCGCTCACGGCCATAGCCATCTCGGCGGTCGGCATCAAGGGGAAGAGGATGGAAGTGGGAATCACCGCGACGGTCGCGATCAGCACCACGCGCATGTTGGCATCTTCGTAGCCCCGCTTCGCAAACCACTCCGCCAGAGAGCTGCCGGCGAGCAGGCCAAGCGGCGAGACGATGAGCAGCAGCAGGCCCTGTGTGTAACCGACCTGCGGAATCGTCCAGCCGTAGGTGCGCATGAAGAACGCGGCGGTCCACTGTCCGGCACCGAATGACAGGAACACCTTGATACCCATCGCCAGGAAGATCGGACCGAACGTGGCACCATCGGTGCGCAGGAAATTCCAGATTTCCTTGATGGGCACACTCCGTGGCCTGGTGCCCGCAGCGACCGCCGCAATACGCCCGCGTCGCGGCGGTTCGTGCACTGTTGCCATCAGCGCCGCGAGCAGCAAGCCCGGCAAGCCCACGGCGAAGAACACGACCTGCCACGGCCGGATCTCGCCGACGAGCGGCAATGCGATCTGCGGCATGCCTTCAACGGCCTGCACGACTGCGCCGCCGACGATCAGCGCCAGCCCGGTGCCATACATGAATCCCATGCTGTTGATCGCGAGCGCACGCGGGAGCTGGCGTGGCGGGAACGAATCGGTGAGTACCGAGAACGTCGCCGGCGCGAACGAGGACTCGCCCGCGCCCACGCCGACACGCGCCCAGAAGAGCTGCCAATAGCTCTGCGCGAGGCCGCACAGTGCGGTCATCACGCTCCAGAACGCGATGCCGAGGCCGATGATGAGGCGTCGGCTGCTGCGATCCGCGAGCCTCGCGATCGGCAGCCCGAGGAACGCATAGAAGAAAACGAAGGCAAACCCG
>DATIEU010000125.1:0-3433 GCA_035455565.1 Steroidobacteraceae bacterium
TCGATCGATTGCGCGACGCCTCCGACGACGAGCAGCGCCCCGAACACGAGCACGCTCGCGATCGTAAATGTCGCCGCCATGACTAGCGCGATCATGCCGAGCACGACCGTCAAGACGCCGAGCGCCAACATCCACCGCCAATGCCGGCGCAAGGATTCAGATGCCCACGTAGTGCCGATGTCATCGGTGGCTTGCACGGCTACGTCTAGTTCCTTCTTGCGGCTTTTCAATGGTCCCGTTCCGAGCATACGCCGGTCGCGGCACGCGGCGAAGCCCGGAGAAGCGCGGACCTGTTACAGCCGCGGGTTGTGCGGCACGTCCGTGAACTGTAGTGGTTTACTGCAGAACCCGTGATAGCTCGCTCCGCTCGTCGAGCAGGGAGGCGCCGAGACGCGCGAGGATGCTCCCGGTGCTCGGGGCGGATGTGATAGCCGGCAACGTCGGCGCGCAGCGACGCCGTGAGCTCGAACGCGCGTCGAGCGCGACGCGACATTTACAGCGATTCGCGACGGACGCATCATCAAACGCACGCTTCTCGCCTCCGGCGCCCGGCCGCAATGCTTCTAAACGACGAGCACGTCAGCCGACACCGAGTTCGCGATGAACCGGGAGACGCTGCCGACGCTGCTCGGGGGCGACGAGCGCCTTCCGCCGACGTTCCTGCCGAGAACGACGAGTGACGGCCTGAACGACTCGATGTGCCGGCGCAGCAGTACGGCCGGCTCGCCGCGCTCGACCACGCGCGACGTGACGCCGGTTCGGGCGATGGAGGTCACGAGAGCGGCGACATCGGCGTCGGACTGTGCGTACGCCTGCGCGCTATACACGTCGACGGCGCTGGGGGACAGGCCATATGCCTCGAGACGTGCCGCGAACGGGACGTCGTATGCATGATAGGCGTGCAGGTGCCGTTCGGCGGCCGCGAGGTCGGCCCACTCGAGCACGGCTCGCGAACTCGGCGAAAGGTCCAGCGCGGCGACGACGCCCGCAACGGGATCTTTGCGCGTCCGGCGCACGAGCAGCAACGGGATCTCTGCGGTCGCGAGCAATTTCGCCGAGGTGCCTCCGAGCACTCGTTGCCCGTCGGCATCGCGTTCGCCGCGTGCACCTACGACGAGCAGGTCCGCGCGATAGTCGTGAGCGGCATGGGCGATGCTTCGCGCGGCCGGGCCGGAAAGCACTCCCGTGGACAGCTCTATCGTGCGTTCCGGGTCCACGCTGTCGGCAGCCTGTTTGAGGGCATTCGTGGCGTGCCATTGAATGGTGTCGGTTGCCGAGGACTTGAGACCCCACGCGCCGCCGAGCCAGCTTTTCGGCGGCGTGACGTGGACGATCCGCAATTGAGCGTGCGCTTGACGCGCCCATTCGGCTGCCACCTGCGCGGCACGCCGGCCCGCTTCGGAGAAGTCCGTGGCGACGAGAACGCGTTCGATCTTGATCGGCATGCGTTCCTGGCGTGGTGTTTCGATAGGACGCTACTGGTGCGTTCGTGCGCCGTCAAGGCGGGGAGACATTCGGCGGGAGCAGGCGGCTGTGCTTGGGTCCGGGCGCTGCGTGGAACTACCGGCGGCTGGCTTCGACAGCCTGTTAGACTTCGTCTGCAGATTGTCAGGCAAAGACTTTCGACGAACGAGGTTCAACTTGGCGACCAAGAGACTACTGGTTCCGATGGATGGCTCGGGCGCCGCCCAGCGAGCGCTGAAACTCGCTGCAAACACGCACGATGCCGTCGTGCTCGTGCTCAACGTACAGCCTGCGATGTGGAGTAGCCGTTTTGTCTCCAACGCCATGATAAAGGAGCACCAACGGCGCAGTGCCGATGAAGCGCTCGCGCCCGCCCGCCCGCTGATCAAGCGGTTGAAGCTCGAGGCGCGGACGTACAGGGCGGTCGGCGAGCCAGCCGCCACGATCGTGCGTTTTGCGAAGAAGCATCGTTGCCATGCGATCGTGATGGGTAGCCGCGGTCAAGGGCCCATCGCGGGCCTAATGCTGGGATCGGTGGCTGCCAAGGTCATTTATCTCGCCGCGTGTCCTGTCACGGTAGTGAAGTAGGGCGACGCTGACTTGGACGACGAACAGAACACAGCACAGCGCTAGTAGGGATTGTCTTGCTTGGCGAGCCAGCGATATGCGCACCGTCGAGCATTTGAGTGCGCGACTCAGCGCTTGCCCTTTGCGGCAACACGCTCCAAGGTCTCGCCGATGTCGCTCCAGAGCCTTTCGGCGTGTTGCAGCGCTTTGTCGCCGACGGCTGTCCCTTGCTCGCGAAGCTCCGCCGCTTTGAGTTGCAGCGCATCGCGCAGCTCACCCAACCGCTCCACGTCTTCCTGCCACTCCGCGCGCGCCTTGGCGGATAGATTTGCGGCCTTCTTCTTGAGTGCCGCGACCTTCGCTGTAGCACTCGCCACGGCCTCATCCGCTCGTGCCAGCAGACGATCGAGCTGGTTCTGCCGCAGGCTCCCCTCGACCTCGGCTTGCGCTTCGATCCAGTCCGTGACCGGATCACCGCCCACGAAGCCGCGTCTTTCGGCGCGGAAGTAGGCGGCTTCGGCGATCATTCGTTCGCGTTGTCCCGCCGTCACATGGCGAAAGGTCGGCATCCGTTGTCTTTTTGGGCCTCTGCGGAACAGAAGTCTTCCACGAAGCGAAGCGCCCGAGCCATTAGTACAAGCGCCTATCCTGGGGCTGGCGGGTAGCCTGTTACGATGGACGTTCGGAGGGCGACACCACTTCTTACCCAGGATCATTCACATGATCTCGGCACAGGTGCCGCGGGCCAACTTGGCCGTTCACGGCAGTCGCGCTCGCCGTGATCGGACCGGAACACTACCGGATCAACGATCAGTAATGACTGAGCTCCTGCGGAGTCAAGAACTGAGAGGGCTGATGATGAATATCCAGCAAGCGATGAAAAATCCGATGGGCGTGTTTGGTACACCTGAGGCGCTCGAGGCGTCGACGGAACTTGCGACCGGAGAAAAGCGCGCCATTCTCATGCAGTGGAAAGACCAGTTGCAGCAGCTGCTGACTGCTGACGACGAGAGCATGCTGCGCGCCGACGCGAAAGCGGGCGCGAACGCGGAATGCTTGAGGCGCGTCACGGACATCCTGACGCGGCTCACGATTTGACTATCGCAAAACCGTGGTGCTCGGTCCAACGCGGGTTGGCGTCCGCGGACTGCGTGCACGAAGCCTTCGACTGGCGAATGGACCGCCCCGCACGGCGTCGAGCCGGTGGACTGATGAACACTCGGGTTACCATCGCGGGAGCCGTGTTGCAGGGCACGCCGCCGCCGTGAGCCAGCCACAACCATCAGCCGCGATTGATCAGCGGCTGCATCGTCGCGTTACGATCGCGCTGCAGATTGCACTGCTCTTCGGGATCGGCCTGGAACTGTGGAACGGTCAATGGCTGAACGTGGCGACGACGTCG
>DATIEU010000126.1:0-4610 GCA_035455565.1 Steroidobacteraceae bacterium
GCCGACAACCTCACCGCGCAGGTCCGCAACATCGCCGAGGTGGCCACGGCCATCGCGCAAGGCGACCTGTCCAAGAAGATAACGGTCGATGTCCGCGGCGAGATCCTGCTCCTGAAGGACACGCTCAACACGATGGTCGACCAGCTGAATGCGTTCGCGTCCGAAGTGACGCGCGTGGCACGTGAGGTGGGCACCGAGGGCAAGTTGGGGGGCCAGGCGCGCGTGCCCGGCGTCGCCGGTACGTGGAAGGATCTCACTGAGAACGTCAACCTGCTCGCGGCCAACCTCACCACGCAGGTGCGCTCGATCGCGGAAGTGGCAACCGCCGTGACCAAGGGCGACCTCACGCGCTCGATCCAGGTGGATGCGAGCGGCGAGGTGGCGGACCTCAAGGACTACATCAACGCCATGATCGGGAACCTCCGTGCCACCACCGCACGCAATACCGAGCAGGACTGGCTCAAGACCAATCTCGCCAAATTCAGCGGCATGATGCAGGGCCAGCGCGACCTCCTCACACTCGCGCAGACGTTGCTCTCGGAACTGGCGCCGCTCGTCAATGCGCAGCAGGGCGTGATGTACCTGATGGACAGCGCCGACGGGAAGCTGTGCCTGCGCCAGCTGGTGGGGTATGCGGATCAGCACGCCGCGGGGACGCCGCGCCAGTACGGCATGGGCGAGGGCCTCGTGGGTCAATGCGCGGTCGAGCGCCAGCGCATCCTGCTCACCGACGTGCCGGCGGACTCCATCCAGGTGAGCTCTGGGCTCCTGAGCGCGCATCCGCGCAACGTGATCGTGCTGCCCGTGTTGTTCGAGGGCCAGGTGAAGGCGGTCATCGAGCTCGCCTCGCTCACCGAGTTCACGGCCTCGCATGTTGTTTTCCTCGAGCAACTCACCGGCAGCATCGGCATCGTGCTCAATACCATCGAGGCCTCGATGCGCACCGAGGGACTGCTCACCCAATCGCAGCAGCTGGCCGGCGAATTGCAGGCGCAACAGAAAGAGCTGCAGCAGACCAACGAGGAGCTGGCGCAGAAGGCGCGCCTCCTCGCAGCGCAGAACGTCGAGGTGGAGCGCAAGAACCGCGAGATCGAGCAGGCACGCGCGGCACTGGAAGAGAAGGCCGCGGAGCTCGCGCTCACCTCGCGCTACAAGTCCGAGTTCCTCGCCAACATGTCGCACGAGCTGCGGACGCCCCTGAACAGCATCCTGATCCTCGGCCAGCAGCTCTCGGAGAACGCCGAGGGCAATCTCACGCCGCGCCAGGTCGAGTTTGCCGGCACCATCCTCGGTGCGGGCACCGACCTGCTCAATCTGATCAGCGACATTCTCGATCTTTCCAAGATCGAGTCGGGCACGGTCACCGTGGAGTCGGTGGAGCTGCCGATCGCGAGCCTGCGCGAGACCATCGAGCGCAACTTCCGCCACGTCGCGGAAGCGCGCAAGCTCTCCTTCACGCAGGAGTTCGATGCGGCACTGAGCGAGCCGATCAGCACCGACCCGAAGCGGCTCCTGCAGGTGCTCACCAACCTGCTGTCGAATGCGTTCAAGTTCACCGACCATGGCAGCGTGCGGTTCGAAGTCGGCATCGCCAAGGAAGGCTGGAGCGCCGATCACCCGGTGTTGTCACAGGTGCCCAGGGTGCTGCAGTTCAGGGTGCGCGACACGGGCATCGGCATTCCGCCCGAAAAGCAGAAGATCATCTTCGAGGCCTTCCAGCAGGCCGACGCCGGCACCGCGCGCCGTTACGGCGGCACGGGTCTCGGGCTCGCGATCAGCCGCGAGCTCGCGCACCTGCTGGGCGGCGAGATTCGCCTGCAGAGCGCGCCGGGGAGCGGCAGCATCTTTACGCTGTACCTGCCCCTGAACTATGTCGGCCCGGCGTACAGCAAGCTCACAGTGCAGGCACGCGCGCCAGAGCGTGCGCCGGAACGTTTGCCCGCAGGCACACCAGCGAGTCCGCCCGTCGAGTTGAACGACGATCGCGAGAATCTGAAGCCGGGCGATTCGATCCTGCTGATCGTCGAGGACGACGCGCATTACGCCCGGGTGCTGCTCAATGCGGCGCGCGATCACGGCTTCAAGGCGATCGTCGCCACGCGCGGCGACGAGGCAATCAGCCTGGCCCGGCAGCACCTGCCCACCGCCATCTCGCTCGACATCTTCCTGCCCGACATGCTCGGCTGGACGGTGCTCACGCAGCTCAAGCAGGATTTCTCGACGCGCCACATCCCGGTGCAGATCCTGAGCATCGAGGATGACATCCAGCACGGCCTCGAGCACGGCGCGTTCGCGCACCTGAGCAAGCCATTGACGACCGCAGGGCTCGACGATGCCTTCGAGCGCATACGGGGCATTACGCTGCCCCGCACCAAGCGACTGCTCGTGGTGGAGGACAGCCCTGCCGAGCGCATGTCGATCGAAGAGCTGATCAGCCACGACGACGTCGAGATCACCTCGGTCGGCACCGCCGCGGAAGCGCTCAGCGAAATGCGCGCCGACGGCTACGACTGCGTCGTCCTCGACCTGCGCCTGCCGGACAAGTCAGGGTTCGACCTGCTCACGGAAATACAGCAGGAACCGCAGCTCCGCGATGTGCCGATTGTGGTCTTCACGGGACGCGAGCTCTCGGCGGACGAGGAGGAGCGCCTGCGTCGCATGGCGAAGAGCATCGTGCTCAAGGGCGTGCAATCGCCCGAGCGGCTCCTGGATGAGACGGCATTGTTCTTGCATCGCGTAGTCGCCGAGCTGCCCGAGTCCAAGCGGCGCATGCTCGAGCACCTGCACCAGACCTCGGAGGCGCTCGCCGGGCGCAAAGTGCTGGTGGTGGATGACGACGTACGCAACATCTTCGCGCTGAGTAGCGTGCTGGAGCGCCACGGGATGCACGTGGTCATTGCGACCAACGGGCAGGAAGGCATCAACGTGCTCGAGCAGACGCCCGACGTGTCGCTCGCACTGATGGACATCATGATGCCCGGTATGGACGGCTACGAGACCATGCGCCGCATCCGGCAGATGCCGCGCTTCCGGCGGCTGCCGATCATTGCGCTCACCGCCAAGGCGATGAAGGGCGATCGGGAGAAATGCCTGGAGGCGGGTGCTTCGGACTACGTGGCCAAGCCCGTCGACACGGGACAGTTGGTGTCGCTGCTCAGGACCTGGCTGCATCGGTGATGCCATGAACGAGGCCGACAAGGTCAATATCCTGCTGGTGGACGATCAGCCGGCCCGCCTCTACACGTACGAGGCGATCCTCGGCGAGCTCGGCGAGAACCTGGTGTCCGCCCAGTCGGGGCGCGAGGCGCTGCAGCTCCTCATGGAGCGCGAATTCGCCGCGATCCTGCTCGATGTCAGCATGCCTGGCATGGACGGCTTCGAAACCGCCGCCCTCATTCATCAGCATCCACGCTTCGAGCGCACGCCGATCATTTTCGTCACGGCCGTGCACGTGACCGATCTCGACCGCCTGCAGGGCTACAAGCTCGGCGCAGTCGACTATGTCTACGTGCCGGTGGTGCCGGAGATCCTGCGCGGCAAGGTGCAGGTGCTGGTCGAGCTCTACCGCAAGCGCCGGGAGCTCCAGCGGCTCAACCAGGAGCTCGCGATCGCCAACAGCAACCTGCAGGCCGAGAAGACGCGCGAGCTCGAACGCCTCAACGAGAGCCTGGCGCTCGCCAACCGCGACCTCGCCAACGCGAACACCACGCTGCAGGGCGAAATCGGCGAGCGGCAGCGCGCGCAGAGCGCCCTGCAGGACGCCGATCAGCGCAAGGACGAGTTCCTCGCCATGCTCTCGCACGAGCTGCGCAATCCGCTCGCGGCGATCGACGGCGCTGTGCGGCTGATGCAGCACAAGAACCTGTTCGACCCGCAGCTCGCCTGGGCACGCGACGTCCTCGGTCGGCAGCTCGAGCACCTGGGTCGCCTGATCGACGACCTGCTCGACATCTCGCGCATCAGCCGCGGCAAGATCACGCTACGGCGCGAGCCGGTCGACCTGGTGACCGTGATCGCCCGCGCGGTCGAGACCGTGCGGCCGCTCATCGAGACGCGCAAGCACGAATTGCGCGTGCAGATGCCCGACCAGGGCGTGCGCCTGCATGGCGACCTGGTGCGGCTCACGCAGGTGGTTTCGAACCTGCTCACCAACTCGGCCAAGTACAGCGACGACGGCAACCGCATCGAATTGCTGGTGAGCACGCTCTCGGGTGCGGAGGGCGAGCAGATCGAGATTCGTGTCCGGGATTCGGGGATCGGTATCGCACCCGATCAGCTGGGACAGGTGTTCGAGCTCTTCCGCCAGCTCGAAAACCCCCTGGCACGCAAGGAAGGGGGCCTCGGTGTGGGTCTCGCGCTCGCGCGCGGCCTGGTTGAAATGCATGGCGGCCAGATCGAGGCCAACAGCCCCGGCATCGGACGCGGCAGTGAGTTCATCGTGCGATTGCCGCGGCTGGTCACGGGTCATGCACACGCGCCGGCGGTCGGCGCTGCGCAAGGACGATATATGACTACCAAGCTCAAATTGCTCCTGGTTGATGACAATGTGGACTCGGCGCGCACCCTCGCGATGTTGCTCGAGCTCTCCGGGCACGAGGTCGCCGTCGCGC
>DATIEU010000127.1:0-10266 GCA_035455565.1 Steroidobacteraceae bacterium
GTTGGGCGCGCCCCAGCCGATGATGGTGCGGCAACAGAGCATCGACGGCCGATCCGTCACGCGGCGCGCTTCCTCGATCGCGCGGCGCACCGCTTCGGCGTCGTGGCCGTCGAGGTCGCGAATCACGTGCCAGCCGTAGGCCTCGAAACGCCTGGGCGTATCGTCGGTGAACCAGCCCTCGACCTCGCCGTCGATCGAGATGCCGTTGTCATCATAGAAACAGATGAGCTTGCCGAGCTTCAGGGTGCCCGCGAGCGAGCAGGCCTCGTGCGAGATGCCTTCCATCAGGCAGCCATCGCCGAGGAAGACATAGGTGTAGTGATCGACCAGGTCGAAGCCCGGGCGGTTATAGGTGGCAGCGAGTGCACGCTCGGCGATGGCCATGCCGATCGCGTTCGTGATGCCCTGCCCCAGCGGCCCGGTCGTGGTCTCGACGCCCATCTCGGGCTCATGCTCCGGATGGCCGGCGGTGCGCGATCCCAGCTGGCGGAAATTGCGCAGCTCCTCGATCGTCACCGGGTAGCCCGTCAGGTGCAGTAAGGAATACAAAAGCATCGAGCCGTGGCCGTTCGACAGCACGAACCGGTCCCGATCCCACCACAACGGGTTTGCAGGGTTATGTTCGAGAAAATCCCGCCACAGGACCTCGGCGATGTCCGCCATGCCCATGGGCGCGCCCGGGTGACCCGAATTCGCCTGCTGGACGGCATCCATGGCGAGCGCGCGGATGGCATTGGCAAGCTCGCGGCGAGTCGACATCGACGTTCCCTCAAAATGAAAGCCGCGCATTGTCCAACATGCTGCCGGGGGCAGCAACGGCAAGCGGTTCAAAGACATGCGGGTATTGCAAAGCATGACTGAAAAAATCCGCGGTGGGCCGCTATACTTGCCACCCCCTTGATTCGGCTACGAGTTTTTGACAGATGGCGAGCAGCTTCCTATTCACCTCCGAGTCGGTGTCCGAAGGACACCCGGACAAAGTCGCCGATCAGATTTCGGATGCGGTGCTCGATTCGATGCTCAAGCAGGATCCGCGCGCGCGCGTGGCCTGCGAAACGCTCGTGAAGACCGGCCTTGCTGTGATCGCCGGCGAAGTAACGACGAGCGCCTGGGTGGATCTCGAAGACCTGGTGCGCAAGACGATTCTGCGGATCGGCTACAACAGTTCCGAGATGGGCTTCGACGGCGCGACCTGCGCGGTCCTCAATATCATCGGCAAGCAGTCCCCCGACATCGCGAGGGGTGTCGACCGCGAGCAGGAGCGCTCGCAGGGCGCCGGGGACCAGGGCCTGATGTTTGGTTATGCCAGCCGCGAAACCGACGTGCTCATGCCGGCGCCGATCACCTACGCGCATCGGCTGGTGAAGCGCCAGTCCGAAGTGCGTCGCAGCGGCGCGCTCCCGTGGCTTCGACCCGATGCCAAGAGCCAGATCACGCTGCGCTACGAGGAGGACAAGCCGGTCGGCATCGACGCAGTCGTTCTCTCCACGCAGCATCATCCGGATGTATCGCAGGAAGACCTGCGCCAGGGCGTGATGGAAGAGATCATCAAGCCGGTGCTGCCCAAGCAATGGCTCGATCGCAACACGCGCTTTCACATCAACCCGACCGGCCGCTTCGTCATCGGCGGGCCGGTGGGCGACTGCGGCGTGACCGGCCGCAAGATCATCGTCGACACCTACGGCGGCATGGCGCGACATGGCGGTGGCGCCTTCTCCGGCAAGGATCCCTCGAAGGTGGACCGCTCTGCCGCATACGCCGCGCGTTACGTCGCCAAGAACGTGGTCGCCGCGGGCCTCGCGGACCGTTGCGAAATCCAGGTGTCGTACGCCATCGGCGTGGCTGAACCCACCTCGATCATGGTGGAGACGTTCGGCACGGGGAAGGTCTCACGCGAACGCCTGACGCAGCTGGTGCGCGAGCATTTCGACCTGACGCCCTACGGGCTGCGCGAAATGCTCGACCTCGTGCGTCCAATCTACGAGAAGACCGCGGCCTACGGCCACTTCGGCCGCGAGGAGCCCGAGTTCACCTGGGAACGCACCGACAAGGCCGAGGCACTGGCTGCCGCGGCGGGTGTGCGCAAGGTGGCCGCCGCCGGCTAGAATTCTGAAGTTCCCGTCGTCCAAGGGGCGCTGCAACGCACTTCGATGGTGCGCGAGGCTTGGAAGGCGGGACGGTTAGACCAACGGCGCTCATCATCCTTAACTCAAGGAGACTGATATGAGCGCAATACCGAAGAAGACCACGCAGACCGCCGACCATCGCGTCGCCGACCTTGGGCTCGCCGACTGGGGTCGCAAGGAAATGACAATCGCCGAGACCGAGATGCCCGGTCTCATGGCAATCCGCGAAGAGTTCGCCCCGACGCAACCCCTCAAGGGCGCGCGCATCAGCGGCTCGCTCCACATGACGATCCAGACCGCGGTGCTGATCGAGACGCTGCAAGCGCTCGGCGCACAGGTGCGCTGGGCGACCTGCAACATCTTCTCGACCCAGGACCACGCCGCCGCGGCGATCGCCGCGCAGGGCATCCCGGTGTTCGCGATCAAGGGCGAGAGCCTGGCCGAGTACTGGGATTACGTCGGGCGGATCTTCGACTGGCCGGATGGTGGCCACACCAACATGATCCTTGACGACGGCGGCGATGCGACGCTGCTCGTGCACCTCGGCAGCCGCGCGGAGAAGGATGCGAGCGTCACGACTAAGCCGACCAGCGAGGAAGAGACGGCGCTCTTCGCCGCCATCAAGCGCACGCTGGCACGCGACCCGCACTGGTACTCGACGCGCCTCAAGTCGATCAAGGGCGTGACCGAGGAGACCACCACCGGCGTCAAGCGGCTCTACCAGATGGCGAAGGAAGGCGCGCTCGGCTTCCCCGCGATCAACGTGAACGACTCGGTGACCAAGTCCAAGTTCGACAACCTCTATGGCTGTCGCGAGTCGCTGGTCGACGGCATCAAGCGCGCCACCGACGTGATGGTCGCAGGCAAGGTCGCGGTGGTGTGCGGCTACGGCGACGTCGGCAAGGGCTCGGCGCAGGCGCTGCGCGCGCTGTCCGCGCAGGTATGGGTCACCGAGATCGACCCGATCTGTGCGCTGCAGGCCGCGATGGAGGGCTACCGCGTGGTGACGATGGATTTCGCCGCGGACAAGGCCGACATCTTCGTGTCCGCGACCGGCAACTACCACGTCATCACGCACGAGCACATGCGCCGCATGAAGCACAACGCGATCGTGTGCAACATCGGCCACTTCGACAACGAGATCGATGTGGCCGCGCTCAAGGCGTATCGCTGGGAGAACATCAAGCCGCAGGTCGATCACGTGATCTTCCCCCCAGAAGGAGACAAACCATCCAAGCGGATCATCCTGCTGGCGGAAGGGCGCCTCGTGAACCTCGGTTGCGGCACGGGACATCCGAGCTACGTGATGTCCTCGTCGTTCGCCAACCAGGTGATCGCGCAGATCGAGCTCTGGAATCACCCGCAGCGCTACCCGGTCGGCGTGCATGTGCTGCCGAAGCAGCTCGATGAGAAAGTGGCGCGGCTGCAGCTCAAGAAGCTCGGCGCGCAGCTCACCGAGCTGAGCGATGAGCAGGCGCGCTACATCGGCGTCGCGAAGACGGGCCCCTACAAGCCCGATCACTACCGCTACTGAGCGATCTCGCCCGCAGCGCAGACGCACTCTGCGTTGCGGGCGCTTGGCGTGTCGTCCATGACCGACACCGCTGTCGCAGCGCGCTGATTCCCCGATCCCTGGCGACAGTGTGACGCATCACAGCGCGTGGCGTGTGTGCACCGTGACGCGCGTCCTACAGCGGCCCTCCCGCGCGACCTGGTTCACCTTTGGCGTTTTCGACCCTCTGTTATCATGCCGGCGATTTTTCGGCGATTGATCGCTCGCGATGAGCTCGTTGCGTCTCATTCAGTTCACCGACACGCACCTCTACGGCGAGGCCGATGGGAAGCTGCGTGGCGTGGCGACTTACCCCGCGCTCCTCGCCGCGATTGAGCACGCGCGCGCGCGTTACTGGCCCTGTCAGGCGATTCTCGCCACCGGCGACCTGGTGCAGGACGATCCGGACGGCTACGCGCGGTTTCGCGAAGTGTTCGCAGGTCTCGGCGTGCCGGTGTACTGCATCCCCGGCAATCACGACGAGCCGCCGGCGATGGCGCGCGTATTGCAAGGCGCACCGTTTCAGCTCGGCGGGTCCGCGCGCTTTCCGGGCTGGATCGTCGTGATGCTCGACAGCTTTCTCGCCGGCAAGGCACAGGGACGATTGAGTCCCGCGAGCCTCGCCGAGCTCGACGCCACGCTCAAGGCGCACGCCAACTTGCATGCACTCGTTTGTCTGCATCACCATCCGGTGACGATGGACAGCCGCTGGCTCGACCAGGTGGGTCTCGAGAACCCCGACGAATTCTTCGCGGTGCTCGATCGGCATCGCAACGTGCGTGCCGTGCTGTGGGGTCACGTGCACCAGATTCACGCCGAGGAGCGCAACGGCGTGAAGCTCCTCAGCACGCCTTCCACCTGCGCGCAGTTCCTGCCGCGCAGCGACTCGTTCGCCATCGATCGGCGCCCGCCCGGCTATCGTTGGCTCGACCTGCACGCAGACGGGCGGATCACCAGCGAAGTCGTGTGGGTCGAGGGTTACGCGCCGTGACCGCCCGCGCCGCCTTCGCAGCGGTCGCAACGCTCCTCCTGTCGGGCATCGCTCAGTCGCAGAACGCGACGCCGGCGGTGTGGCAGCTTGCCGGAAGTCACAACTCCGTCTACCTGCTCGGCTCGGTGCATGCGCTGCGCAACGACGGCAAGCCCTTGCCCGACTCGCTCATGCGGGCCTACCAGGACGCGGACATCCTCTACATGGAGATCGATCTCGACGATCTCGATCCGACCGAAGTGCAGCAGTTCACGTTGAGCCACGGCATCCTGCCGCCCGAGCAGACACTCGCCGGCGTGATGGGCGCCGAGCGTTACGCGCGCGCCAAGAGCGAGGCGCAGAAGCTCGGGCTCGATCTCGAGCAGCTGGCGCGCCTCGAGCCGTGGGTGGTCGCGATCAGCGCCATCCAGGCGCAGGTGATGCGGCTCGGTCTCGATCCCTCCGCCGGCATCGAGCAACGCCTGGTGGAGAACGCGGTGCGCGACGGCAAGGAAGTCCGCGGCCTCGAGACCGTCGGCGACCAGTTCGGCGTCTTCGATGCGCTGTCACTCGAGAAGCAACAGGAGTTCCTGTTGATGTCGCTCGAGGAGGCGGTGGACTTGCCGCAGGATATCGACAAGCTGATCACTGCGTGGAGCCGCGGTGACGTGACGACACTCGAACAGCTGATGGCGGAGGGCTTCGAGCAGTTTCCGGATCTCTACCAGCCGCTGGTCGTGGCGCGCAATCGCAACTGGACGCAGCAGATCAGCGCGCTCCTCGACGACGACAGGGATTACCTGATCGTCGTGGGCGTACTGCACCTCACCGGGCCCGACAGCGTGATCGAGATGCTCAAGGCGCAGGGGCACACCGCACGCCGTCAATAGCGCCGCCGATCGGCTCGCTCAGATCTCGATCATCTCGAAGTCTTCCTTGCCGGCGCCGCAATCCGGGCAGCGCCACGAGAGCGGCACGTCATCCCAGCGCGTGCCCGGCGGGATGCCCCGCTGCGGATCGCCCTTCTCCTCTTCGAAGACGAAGCCGCAGATCACGCACATGTAGGCCTTCATGCGGGGCGGACTCAATCCGCGTTCCTGGCAATCGCCGCCAGCGCCCGTTGGTAGGCACTCGTGATCGCGTCCCCGAAGCAGCAGAACTGCACCAACTCGATGGAGGCGTGTTGCGGCAGGTTCGTATGCACCTCGCCGATCGCGATGCGCGCTGCCTGCTCGATCGGATAGCCATACACGCCGCAGCTGATGGCGGAGAAGGCGACGCTTTGCAGGCCCTGCGCCGCGGCCAGCTCGAGAGAGCGGCGGTAACAGGAGGCCAGTAACTCCGGTTCGCAAGCGGTGCCGCCGCCCCACACCGGGCCGACCGCATGAATTACGTAACGCGCCGGCAGCCGATAGCCGCGCGTCAGGCGCGCATCGCCCGTCGGGCAACCGCCGAGCGTGAGGCACTCGGCGAGGAGCTCCGGCCCGGCAGCCCGGTGAATGGCTCCGTCGACTCCGCCGCCGCCGGCGAGCCGTGTGTTGGCGGCATTGACGATGGCATCCACGGCGAGCGTCGTAATGTCCGCCGTGATCACTTCCAGGTGTGCCACTAGTTGCTCACTCGATACGATCCCCTCCTCGCAATCATAGCGGACTTGTCCCCGCGCCCTTCAGGTCCTGGCCGCGCGCCGGAAGCCTCCGGCACCGCCATTACTACCCGGCGCGGGCTCGACCAGGCCCAACTTCTCCAGCCGTGCCTGGATACCCGTCTGGGTGCGCTGGTGCAGGGCCGCCAACTCGCCGAGTTTCTTGCCAGCGTGAAATTCCGCGACCAGCGCCTCGTCTTCGTCCGTGGTCCAGGACTTGCCCACGTTGGCAGGCAACCCGCGCTGGCGTTCCGCGCGCTGGCGCCGCTCGTCGAGCGCCCGGGCAGCGAGGCAGAGCGCGCGCACCGCGTCGGGGTGCTGGCAGGGGTTGTCGGCTCCGAGCAGCTCCCCGGTTGCCGGGTTCACGCCGCTCGCCAGCGTATCGATCAGCTTCAATGCAGTGACTTCGTCCATGTGTGGCCTCCCGTGCGGTCCGTCGCCAGCTCACTAGACTCCAGAGCGAGGTCGCAGGCCATGTGGATTCGCGCCGCATTCGCACACAAATGTTGTTGACGAGCCGCTTCCTCCAGTAATGTGCCGCGCCTGTCATGCGCGCCTTCCTGATCCTCGTAGTGCTCATGGCGTGCTGCTTCGTGGCGGGCGCGCTGCTCGCCTTTCCGGCCTACCTGCTGCTGCACCCCCTCAACGCGGATTGGCCGTTCCATCGCATCGCGGCGCGCCTCGCAACGTTGCTGCTGCTGGTGGGACTTTTCTTCGCGCTGCGCTACCTGCACGTCCGCACTCGTGCCGACTGGGGATACGGCGTGACACGCGCGACCTTCCTTCGCACCGTGCTCGTCGCGCTCGCCGTCGGAGTGGTTTCGATGCTGCCGGTGGCGGCGATCCTTTTCGGCCTGGACGTGCGCGAGCTCAAGCCACAGATGTCGCTCGATCTCGCGGGCATCCTGCGCACCGTCCTGAGCGCGTTGCTGGCCGGTCTCGTGGTGGCATTCACTGAAGAAACGCTGGTGCGGGGCGCGATGCATTCGGCAATTGCCCGCGAATCGGGCGACCGGGTCGCGATCGGCCTGACCGCGCTCATCTACTCGGCCCTGCACTTCCTGAGCCGTGTGCGCATTGCGCACGCTGACGTCGATTGGGGAAGCGGCCGCGAGTTGCTGGCCGGCACGTTCGTCACCTTCACGCAGCCGCAACTGATTGCCGATTCGTTCCTCGCGCTGTTCGCGGTGGGTGTCTTGCTCGGCTTGATCCGTGCGCGCACCGGCCACATCGCCGCGTGCATCGGCTTGCATGCCGGCTGGGTTTGCGTGATCGGCGTATTGCGCGAGCTGTCGGTGAGGAATCCCGCGAGCCCGTGGTCGTTCCTGGTCGGCGACTACGACGGTGTCGTCGGCTGGCTCGTCTTCGTGTGGGCCGCGCTCATCGTCGGCCTCTGTGTGTACCTGGAGCGCCGCGGATTTTTCCGCACTACGCCTGCGGGTCCGTCCCGAGCACCCCGTTGAGCAGGCGCAAGCGCTCGCGCGGGTCGGCGAGCTCGAGACAAAACTGCCGCGAGGGCATCGACAACGGCAGGAGCTCGGCCAGGCGATAACTCACCCAATGCGCGTCCCCCGGATGACGCTCGACACGCGCGTACCAGTCGCCGACCTCGGGCAGCAGGCGCTCCAGAAGCTCCACGAGGTGCGCGTACTTGACGGGCAACGGCATGGGCACGTCCGCGTCGAACACGCTCAGCTGGCCCAGGTTGAGGCCATCCGGCAGCTGCGTGTGACTCTCCACGCGAAATCGCACCTCGCCGAGGCAGCTGAGGCCGAGCAGCCCATCGGGCAGCGTGTCGAAATCGACGATGCGCGCGAGTGTGCCGATATCGTGAAACTCCGCAGGCCCGACTTCCTGGCCTTCGCGGATCAGCACGACGCCAAAGGGCACCTGATCACGCAGGCAGCGCTTGACCATGTCGACGTAGCGCGGCTCGAAGATCCTGAGCGGCAGCGGCCCGCCGGGAAACAACACCGTGTTGAGCGGAAAGAGCGGCAGCTCACGCGCGATCACGTCATGCTCGACTCGCTTGTCGGGCGCGCGCAGCCAGCGCTTCGAGCAGGCGCGTGTGCAATCCTCCGAATCCGCCGTTGCTCATGATCAACACGTGATCGCCGCTGCGAAGCCCCGCTTGCAAACGCTCGAGCAGGTCGCCGATGTCGGCTGCGAAATGCGCACGCGCCCCGAGTGGTCGGGCGGCGCTCTCGAGCTCCCAGCCCAGATCGGGCGGTACGTAGAACCAGACCTCGTCGGCGGCCGCGAGCGACGGCGCCAGGGTCTCGCGATGCACGCCCATGCGCATGGTGTTCGAGCGCGGCTCGAGCACTGCCACGATGCGCTCCTGGCCCACCTTGCGACGCAAGCCATCGAGTGTCGAGGCGATCGCGGTCGGGTGATGGGCGAAGTCATCGTACACCGCGATGCCCGCTACCCGACCGCGCAGCTCGAGGCGTCGGCGAATGCCACCGAACTCGCCGAGCGCTTCGAGCGAGCGGCGCACCGGCACACCCGCATGCTGGGCGGCGGCGATCGCGCCCAGCGCGTTCTCGACATTATGCGCACCGATCATCTGCCACTCGACGCGCCCACGCGCGCGGCCGTCCTCGATCACTTCGAAACTCGAGAAGTCACTGCCATCCGCAACACGAACGCCCCACTTGGCGCCCGGCAGGGGTTCACGTGCAAACCCCTCGCACGGCGTCCAGCAGCCCATGTCGAGCATCGTGCGGACGTTCGCATCGGCGGCGTTCCACACGATGCGCCCGCTCGCCGGGATGAGGCGCACGAACTGGTGAAACTGCCGCTGGATGGCTTTCACGTCCGGAAAAATGTCGGCGTGGTCGAATTCGATGTTATTGATGATCGCCGTGCGCGCGCGCAGGTGGACGAGCTTGGAACGCTTGTCGAAGAACGCGGTGTCGTACTCGTCCGCTTCGATCACGAAGAACGGATCGGAGCCGAGACGCGCGGTCGAATCGAAGTTGACCGGAACACCGCCTATCAGGAAGCCGGGATTGAGCCCGGCATGCTCGAGGATCCAGGCGAGCAGGCTCGAAGTCGTCGTCTTGCCGTGCGTGCCCGAGACCGCGAGCACCCAGCGATCCCTGAGCACGTGCTCGGCGAGCCACTGCGGGCCGGACGTGAACGGCACGGTGCCCTCGAGCAGGCGCTCGATGACCGGCATGCCACGCGTCATGACGTTGCCGACGACGACGACGTCTGGCGCCGGATCGAGCTGCTCGGCGTCGTAGCCCTGGATCAGCTCGACGCCCAGCGCTTCGAGCTGCGTGCTCATGGGCGGGTAGACGTTGCGATCGGAGCCCGTGACGCGGTGTCCGCGCGCCTTGGCGAGGGCGGCAATGCCGCCCATGAAGGTTCCGCAGACGCCGAGGATGTGAACGTGCATCAGGCCGCCTGGGTTACTACCGCGAGTACTCGTGCGGCGACCACGTAGACGCAGCCCGTGCCGAGCAGGGTGAGCAGGACCGCGACGAACAGGTTCACTTCGAGTGCCGCGCGCACGATGTTCGCATTGATCAGAAGGTACCACACCAGCACCGTGAGCAAGGCGAGCCGCATCGGCAAGAGCAGCATGCTGTTCTTGTCGACGTCCTCGAGCACCGCCTGCATCCCGTACGTTACCGGGGTCAGCAGCACGCTAATGCCGAAAATCGCGATAGCCGTTTGAACGAAGCGCTCCGGACGGCGGAACAGCGCGAGCAACAGCCAGATCCACCCGAGACTGAGCCCAACCTCGAGCAGGGTGCGCAGCGGCAGGTGTGCATCGCCAGGTCGCAGCTCACGCGCGAACGTGAGCGTCAATACGCCATCGAGGAGCACGACGATCAGGAGCAACAGCAGGGACGAGGGCAGGTGCTGCGGACCCTTGCGCCACAGCGCGATATCGACGAACGCCTTGAAGAGCTCGATCACTCTAACTTCGCTTCCAACGGCGACCACGGCTACCGGATAA
>DATIEU010000128.1:0-12383 GCA_035455565.1 Steroidobacteraceae bacterium
GACTACGGCCACAAAGACTGGAAGCCGTTCTTTGAGTGGGAGGAAAAGTTTGAGGCTGCAGTTACAGCAGCTGGTGTCGGTGAGTATGACGGAAATGAGCTAGCTGTTGACGGTTCCGATGGCATACTTTTCCTGTACGGCGCAGATGCGGACAAACTGTTCGCGATGGTCAAGCCACACCTCGAGTCCGCGAGCTTGCTGAGAAACGTCGTGGTTACGCTTAGGTATGGTGCCGTTGACGACGCAAGCGCAAAGGAAACGACGGTGCGAGTCGGCTCCTAACAACGCGTTGGAGACAAACGCGCGGCCAGCAGTTTCGGTGAGGTCTCAGGGATGTCGATGATCTCGATCAAGTGGCTTCGTTCTGCGGTGTCGATGCCGCGCGTCGCTTAACGCGGACGTTAGGTGACTGAGTTTGTGCAGGCCGCGACCCCAAGCGCTTTCAGCGACGTTCGGGCCCGCTACATCGTTCTTGTTTGGGTTGTCCTCGCCTTCTACCTGCCAGGTAGTTCGCTGATCCTTTCCAGCCTCGATCTCAATTGGACTTGGTACTGGTGGGACGTGGCCATGTTTTACCTTGGCCACTTCTACTTCTTTCTCGCCATTCTGTTGTTCGGCGTGCTGGTTGGGAAGGTGCCAATCAAGACTTGTATCGGAAGACAGCCGACACTTGCTGAGGTCCGGGGCGGTGTTGAGCTGACTGCGTTCCTCTTTGTTGCCTCAATGGCAGCGCTCTACGTGACTTACTACCCGTTGTCCTTTGTCGCGCCCAGCTTTGTCGAGTACTGGTACATCAATACTCCATATCTTGTTTACGCTGACGCAGGCACCTATCCAGTTCTTCCTAACCTTCTTAACCTCCTCTCTTTGTGCGTAATCGGCCCCGTTCTTGAGGAGGTTGCCTTCCGGGGAATCATAATGCCGAGGTGGGCGCGCAAGTGGGGGCTTCGAGCCGGCATCTTGAGTTCATCTACCGCCTTCGCGGTAGTCCATGCGGATCCATTGGGTGCGTTCTTGTTCGGTATTGGGATGAGTGTCTTGTACTTGAAAGCCCAATCGTTGGTCCTGCCGATACTGTGTCACGGACTTAGCAATCTCGTGGCGTGGCTTATGGAGCTGGGATACTTGATCGCCTACGGTTCTGACCACGTGTACACGCTACAGGAGTTCCAGGACGGATGGCCTTGGGGTTTGGGTTGTGCGGTCCTAGTGGCTTTGTGGGTTGGTCTCTATTTCAGGCGACCGAAGAGCAGCGTTCGTTGGACGTTGCCAGTCACCTAACAACCGGTTGCAGCGTGAGGGGCCCCCGTTTTTCTGGACAGGTTTGGATGAGAGTTTGCGGCAAGATCCACTCTAACGAGACGGAGGTTTCTACTGCGACAACGGCTCGGAGTTTGCCAGTGGCCGAATGGATCTGTGGGCGTATCAGAACCAGGTGAAGCTCGACTTCAGCCGTCGCGGACGGCCGACCGACAATGCGGTGATCGAGTCATTCAATGGGAAGTTTCGCGAGGAATGTCCGAACGCTCACTGGTTCGAATCGCTGGAGGAGGCGAAGGTGAAAATCGATGCGTGGCGTTGGGATTACAATGAGTATCGTCCTCACCGTTCTCTCGAGGGCATGACGCCGCGGGAATACGCTAGGAAAACGCTCATAGGGGCCGCACACTCACTTGAGAACCTGTCCAGAAATCGGTGACCCCTCAAGCGGACCGTGAGGGATAAAGTGCCAGCATCCAATTATCGTAGTCGGCCCGCTGAACCGGGACGTTAGATCCCATGGGGATTGGCTCAATCGTAGCTGCGTCCGCGGTCTTGGCGACGGCTGATTTTTGCGCGAATCCGATCGACGGAGGTGCCGGTGAACCGCAGTTCTGCCGACTTGATGCGCCTCAGCGAATTGAAACACCCGTCTTTTCGATCACGGTTGATTCAACCTTTCTCATTGGTATCGATAGAGCTGGTCGGCGGCTATTGCTTCGGCCTTCGCTGCGACAGAGTCAGGTGAATGTGAACATTGAGTTGGTTCCGAGGACCGGAAAAGCTGGCCCCAGCGAGCCCATCATCGCTCGCTATAACGACGGAAAGCTCACTTGCTCACCAAAGACTCTCGGCGGAACGACCTGGGACTGGTGCCGTGGGTCCGCCGCCGACCATGATTCTCCGCAGTTCTACTTCCTGCGTACGTCGCGATACATAGCAGTGATCTCGCACTATTCCAGTGCGCTAGGCGAAGATCTCATCCCAGCTGTACATCAGGTGCTGGAATCGGTTGCCGTGCATGGGATCTAACAACGCGTTGGAGCAAACGCGGGATGGATAAAGTGCCAGCATCCAATTGTCGCGCCCGGCCCGCTGAACCGGGACGTTAGACGGCGGAGAGAATTGACGAATCGGTTGTGTCGCTGAAGCACCAGGGCTATGCACTTTCAGATCATTGGCGAAATCACGGATATCGAGACCTTCGCCACTGGTTCAAAGATTCGCGAACTGCCCCGCCTGCGCAAGTTCTATGGTCGGGGACGATGGCGGAAACGCAAAGGTAACGCCCGGATTCGGTTGAATGACGGCTCGGTGCACTTCGCTGAGGTACACTGGTACGAGGCAACGGGAATTGGACGTAAAGAGTTCAAGATCAAGCGGTTCCTAGACTGATATGGCAGCTCGATCCAGACGATTCGCGGTGTGCTTGAAGAACACGGGCTATGAGGCCTCGCTCGAGCCTCGAAAGATTTATGAGGTGATTCCCGACCAAGAAGCCGAGAAACATCGGCAGCTTCGGGTGATTGATGAATCGGGTGAAGACTATCTGTACCCCGAGAGTTTCTTTGCCACGATCGAGTTGCCCCAACCCTTGCGCAAGGCGGTCATGTCCGCCGTCTAACAACGCGTTGGAACAAACGCGCGGCCAATAGCTTCGGTGAGGAAGCAGGGATGTCGAAGCTTTCGATCAAGTGCCTTCGCTTAGCGGCATCGATGCCGCGCGTTGCTCAACGCGGACGTTAGATGTCATCCGACGGGCGATCACCGTGACTGGCGTTGGCGAAGGCGACCTGACAGCGCACTCTATCGACGTATAACCGAACGGCATCCGTTCGATGCGCTTGGTCCGGTCTCGTCTCAGGGGGCGGACGATAATACATCGACCCCGTGCATATGCCTTCGTGGCCTGTTGCGCTCTTGCGCCTCTTCCTTTCTTTGCGCAAGCAGGCGAACGGTGCACCGCATTTCTCGCTATTCCCTAGAGGCAGCTAGGTTGTGCTGGCAGCTTGAGCGCGCGCAGCCTAGTGCTCGCAAGTTCCAACGATAACTCGCATGTCTGAATCAAAGGATGGGAACGGAGGGAGTCATGAGAAGAATATTGTCGCTCGTGCTCTTGTTGTCCGGAGCTTCACAGGCTAATGCCGGCATGCTTTGCACTGAGTTCATAGGATGTCCGGGAGGTTACAAATTCTTCTTGCTGCACTGGACGGGCCCCTTGATCACAACCACTCATCTACTTGGCACAGCAGCAGCCCGGTGGACCGGAGGTCTTCTACATGGGCTACTTACAAGAATCCGGCACCGCCTATGGCCCCCCGCGAAACAAGATTTACTACATGTACGGTTTCACGGGACAACTCTGCGAGATTTTGGGCTCCCAGTTCGTTCCGTGCGAACCATGCGGAGACCAACAACCCGACTGAGCCTGAGCCTCAGGAGGCAGTGTCATGGAAAGATTGTCGCTCACACTCCTTCTCATGCTGCTTGCGAATTCCTCAACTGCAGCTCCGCAGCATCCAGCCGATACAGCAACGCTTGGTACGACGAAGTGTCACAGTAGCGGTCGCGGTGGATTGTGTAGGCTCGAATGGAGCACGGGTGCGACGGCGCGCGCGTTTTATTGGGTTGAAGAGATGGATCCGGAAGCCAGCTCATGGCGCCGCGTGTCAGGGCCGGAATCGAATCGTTCTGGCCTTAGCCGAGATCCACTACCCGGTGGGCGCCTCTATCGTGTGATCGGGTGCGAAGACGCTTCGGGCGAGTTGTCGTGCCTGAGCTCCACGGTCTATTGGGCCCCGTTGCAGCCTAGCGGGACAGACGTGATTCCGAGTGTCGTGCACGACAAGAAAGGCGTACCCATGTACGTGAACAAGGACGGGAGCCTCATGGGCCAAAAACAGCAATACAACCTCTATCTCCTGGTGCGCCTTATGTTGGGCATCTCGGACATGCGTTCAATGCCGCCGATGACTGCACCGCATTTTGGTTTGGATATTCCACCTGAAAGGGTGCTGACAGAGGGTACGGTTGACGACCTGATTGAACAGAACGCATTTGCGATGTACGAAGCAAGGCGCGCTGGCGAACCCGTCGTTGGTCCACGAAACCCGGACTAAGCGTTCTCGGTGACTTGGTTCGGGGCGGCTCCGTGCGCTCCTGCATTATTCGTTATCTTCGCGAGACTAGCTTTGCGAAGCGCATGCCACGTCTGTTTACGAAACGGTCATTGGGTCGCGTGCGGCTCAGGCAGTAACCACGATCTTGCCGAGCTGCTGATTGGACTCGAGGTAGCGGTGCGCCTCGACGATCTGCGCGAGCGGGAACGTCTTCGCGATCACCGGCTTGAGCTGGCCGCCGGCGAGGCCGCTCAGGATCAGGTCCTTGGCGCGGGCGAATCGCTCCGGATGATTCCAGATGGTGGAAGCAACCCAGCCGCGGATGCTCAGGTTCTTGAACGCCGCCGGCCAGTGCGGATGCATGGTCGGCTGGCCGCTCAGCCCACCGTAGATGAAGAGCACGCCGTCTACGGCCATCGCCTGTGCGAGCGTGTCGACGTAGGGACCGCCGACCGGATCGAAGACGATGCGTGCGCCCTTGCCGCCGGTGATCTTCATCACCTCGGCCACCAGATCGCTTTCCTCGGTCGCGATCACGTGCCTGGCGCCATGCGCGAGCAGCGCCTTTGACTTCGTTGCGCGACGCGTCGCCGCGATCGGCACGGCACCCGCCCAGTTCGCGAGCTGAATTGCGGCAAGCCCAACACTGCTCGAGGCTGCGCGGATGATGACGTGATCGCCGACCGTCGCATGCGCGACCTCGATGATCGCGAGCGCGGTGAGGTACTGCATCCAGATCGACGCCGCTTCGATCTTGCCGAGAGCGGGTGGCGCGGGCAGGAGGCTGCGCGCCGGGACGATGGCCTGCTCGGCATACACGCCGTATTCGCCAAGGCGATAGGTCGGCAGCACGCACACGCGATCGCCGGCCGCGAATCCGGCGACGCCCTCGCCGAGCTGCTCGATGACGCCCGCCGCTTCGTAGCCCATGAGCGTGGGCAGCTGCGGCTTGACCGGATACTGGCCCGCGCGAAACGCAGCTTCGGAGCGATTGAGACCGATGGCCTCGATGCGCACCCGCACTTCGCCGGCGCCGGGCCGGCCCACGTCGAGCTCCTCGATGCGCAGCACCTCCGGCCCGCCCTGTTCGTGGATTCGTACGACTCTTGTCATCAGTGATAACCCTCGCCGGCGCGCACCTTGCCGCGGAACACCCAGTACGAGTATGCCGTGTACGCGAGGATGATCGGTAGCAGCACCACGGCACCCACGAGCAGGAACGCCAGGCTCTCGGGTGGGCCCGCCGCCTCGTAGATCGTGATCTGCGGCGGCACCAGGTATGGATAGAGACTGATCGCGAGGCCCGCGAACGACAGCACGAAGAGCATCAGCGCGCACAGGAACGGTCGCACGTCGCTGCGGCCGAGCGCGCGCCACAGGGCCCAGGCGGTTGCCGCGACCGCGAGCGGCACCGGCGATAGATAGAGCAGGTTCGGCATCGAGAACCAGCGCATCGCGTACGACAGGTTGAGGAGCGGCGTCCACACGCTCACCGCCACGATCGCGGCGAGCATGCCGAGCGCGAGCACACGCGCCAGGCGGATCACGCGCGCCTGCAGTTCGCCTTCGGTCTTCATGACGAGCCAGGTCGCGCCCAGCAGCGCATAGCCGACGAGCAGCGCCGCGCCCGTGAACACGCTGAAGGGCGTCAGCCAGCCAAACCAGCCGCCCGCATAGCTGCGTCCTTCGATCTCGATGCCCTGCACAAACGTGCCGAGCAGCATGCCCTGGCAGAACGTGGCCGCGATCGAGCCTGCCGAGAACGCATGGTCCCAGAAGAAACGGTGGCGCGGATCGCGGAAGCGGAACTCGAACGCCACGCCGCGGAACACCAGCGCCAGCAACATGACGATCAGCGGCGCGTAGAACGCCGTCATCAGGATCGAGTACGCCAGCGGAAACACCGCGAACAGTCCGCCGCCGCCCAGCACCAGCCAGGTCTCGTTGCCGTCCCAGACGGGTGCGATCGAGTTCATCATCACGTCGCGATCGTCCGCGCGCTTGAGGAACGGAAAGAGAATGCCGATGCCGAGATCGAAGCCGTCCATCACGACATACATCAGTACGGCGAGCGCGATCAGCGCCGCCCAGATGAACGCCAGGTCGACGCTCACTCCGCCTCCAGCGCGGGCGCGGGCGTGATGCCCGCAGCTCGTTGCGGGAGGTGCGGATCCGGCTCCGGTTCGAGCGGCTGTGGCGCCCGTTGCATCAGTTTCAGCAGGTAGTAGATGCCCGCGCCGAACACCAGGCAGTAGACCAGCACGAAGGCAATCAGCGAGCCCGCGACCGCAGGCGCATCGATGGGCGAGCGGCCTTCGAGCGTGCGCATCAGCCCGTACACGACGTAGGGTTGCCGGCCCGATTCCGTGGTGATCCAGCCCGCGAGTACCGCGACGAATCCGCTCGGACCGAGCCACACCACCGCGCGCAGGAATGCGCGATGCTCGAAGAGCGTGCGACGCCAGCGCAGATACAGGCTCGCGAGTCCGGTCAGGAGCATCAACGAGCCCACGCCCACCATGATGCGGAAGGTCCAGAAGACGGTGGGCGCGTACGGACGATCCTCGCGCGGCCAACTCTTGAGACCGCGAATCTCGCCATTCCAGTCATGGGTGAGGATCAAGCTGCCGAGGCGTGGCACGGCGATCCCGCGGGTAGTTTCCTCTTGCATGTCCGGCAGACCCACGAGATAGAGGGGCGCGCCGCGCTGCGTTTCCCAGTGGCCCTCGATCGCCGCGATCTTGGCCGGCTGATGCTCGAGCGTGTTGAGCCCATGGAGATCGCCGGCGAGGATCTGCAGGGGCGCAACCGCCGCCGCCATCCACATCGCCATCGAGAACATGATGCGCGCGGCTTCGTTCGAACGCTCGCGCAACAGGTGCCAGGCACCCGTCGCGCCGACCACGAATGCCGTGGTCAGGTAGGCGGCCAGCACCATGTGAACCAGGCGGTACGGGAAGGACGGATTGAAGATCACCGCCCACCAGTCGACCGGCACGAACTGCCCGTCGCGGATCTCGAAGCCCGCGGGCGTGTGCATCCAGCTATTGGCCGCGAGAATCCAGAACGCCGAGATCAGCGTGCCGAGCGCGACCATGCAGGTCGCGAAGAAGTGCAGGCGTTTACCGACGCGTTTCAATCCGAAGAGCATCACGCCGAGGAAGCCCGCTTCGAGGAAAAACGCGGTCAGGACCTCGTAACCCATGAGCGGTCCGAGGATGGGACCGGTGCGGTCCGAGAACGGTCCCCAGTTGGTGCCGAACTGGTAGCTCATGACGATGCCCGACACCACGCCCATGCCGAAGGTGAGCGCGAAAATTTTCAGCCAATAGCGATAGAGCACCAGGTAGGTGTCACGAGCGCGCCACAGCCACAGCGCTTCGAGCACCGCGAGGTAGCTCGCGAGCCCGATCGTGAAGGCCGGGAAGATGATGTGAAACGAGATCGTGAACGCGAACTGCAGGCGCGCCAGGAGTGCCGCATCGACGAGATCGGACATCGCCACACAGTGTACTCTGCATGGCCGGAGGTGGACCGGGTTGGCGATCGTCGCACTCGCTGATGTATCGAGGCTCGTAATCGCGCGCCTGCTCGACCGCTACGGTCTGGAGCTGCGGCTGGTGGCGCCGAACGAGTTCATCCCGGGCTCGTACTGGGGCGAGCGCGAGGCGGGCCTGAAGGGCGACCGGCTCTACGCGCGGCTCGACACACCACTGCACTCCGTGCTCCACGAGACCGCGCACTACGTGTGCATGACGCCGGAGCGCCGCGCCGGGCTCGACACCGATGCCGGGGGCGACGACGCGGAAGAGAGCGCGGTCTGCTATCTGCAGATCGTGTTCGCTGAGAGCACGCCCGGTTATGGCCGGGCTCGCATGATGCTCGACATGGACGAGTGGGGTTACAGCTTCCGGCTCGGCTCGACCCGCGCCTGGCTCGAGCGCGATGCGGAAGACGCGCGCAACTGGTTGCAGACGCGTGCGCTCATCGATGCCGAGGGCCACCCGACGTGGCGCCTGCGGGAATGAACCGCCGCTAATCCTTGCCGCAGAACCGGTCGGTCGCCGAAATCAGCTCGTGCACGATGCCTTTCTCGAAAGCCGAATGGCCGGCGTCGGGCACGATCCGCAGACCCGCCTCCGGCCACGCCTTGTGCAGGTCCCAGGCGCTCATCAGCGGGCACACGACGTCATAGCGTCCCTGCACGATGACGGCGGGAATGTGGCGAATGGTGCCGACGCGGATCAGGAGCTGATCCTCGGCGTGGAAGAAGCCGCCGTGCACGAAGTAGTGACACTCGATGCGCGCCACGGCGAGCGCGAACTCGTCGTCACTCCAACGGCGCACGTTGTCTTCGTTGACGTAGAGATAACTCGTCGCCGCCTCCCAGACCGACCAGGCCTTGGCGGCCGCGAGCTCGGTCTCGCGATCGCCGCTCGTCAGCCGCCGGTAGAACGCGCCGATGAGATCGTTGCGCTCGGCGCTGGGAATGAGCTGGACGTAGTGTTCCCAGCGATCCGGGAATAGCGCGCTCGCGCCTTCCTGGTAGAACCAGCGCAGCTCCGCCTTGCGCAGCATGAAGATGCCGCGCAGCACGAGCTCCGTGACGCGCTTGGGCTGGCTCTGCGCATAGGCGAGCGCGAGCGTGCTGCCCCATGAGCCGCCGAACACCAGCCAGCGCTCGATGCCGAGATGTTCGCGCAGCTTCTCGATGTCCTCGACCAGGTGCCAGGTGGTGTTCTCTTCCAGGCTGGCATGCGGTCGGCTGCGGCCGCAGCCCCGCTGGTCGAACAGCACGATGCGATAGCGCCTGGGATCGAAGAAGCGCCGCGAGTCCTTGCCGGCGCCGGCACCCGGGCCGCCGTGCACGAAGAGCGCGGGCTTGCCCTTCGGGTTGCCGCATTCCTCGTAATAGATTTCGTGCAGCTGGGAGACGCGCAAGTGTCCGCTGTTGTAGGGCTCAATCGGGCGATAGAGCGTCTTGCGATCGGCGTCTTGCGGGCGTGCACGGCTACGGCGTACGCGCGTGGCGCGGCGTGCTTGCGTGGGGGTCCTGGAAGTGCGCTTGCGTGCGGCTTTCCTCTTCGAGCGCATCTCAGGTCCTCACCACCATCGGCCCGAGCGGCCGGCCGCCCAGCAGGTGCAGGTGCACGTGATACACCTCCTGCCCACCGTGCGCGTTGCAGTTGACGATGAGGCGATAGCCGTTGTCCGCAATGCCTTCCTGGCGTGCCAGGTCGCGCGCCACGGTGAACAGGTGCCCGAGCAGCGGCTCGTCGTCAGTCGTCACGTCATTGACCGTCGGAATCGGCTTATTGGGCACGATGAGGATGTGGGTCGGCGCGGCCGGGCGGATATCGCGAAACGCGGTCACCCGCTCGTCCTTGTAGACGATCGTGGCCGGGAGGTCCCCGGCAATGATTTTCTCGAACAGGGTGGGCATGTGGGCTCCGGAAAGGACAGGGCGCAAACCGCGTGAAGCCTACACCCGCACGGCAGCCGCACAAAGCCGCCAGCGGGCATCTATCCTCGCGACAGCGCGCGACCTAGTATGTGAGCGCAAGCAGGGAGCACCCGCGATGAAGCAATCGACCATGCTGGAGCTGGGAACGCCGGCACCCCCTTTCTCGCTGCCCGACGGAACAGGGCGCATATGCAAGCTGGAAGAATTCGCCGCGGCGCCGGCGTTACTGGTCGCGTTCATCTGCAACCACTGTCCCTACGTCAAGCACATCCTGGACGGTTTCGTGAGCTTCGCCGCCGAGTACCAGAGGAAAGGCATCGCGACCGTTGCGATCAGCTCCAATGATGTTGCGACCCATCCCGCCGATTCGCCCGCCGAAATGGCCAGGCTCGCGGCCGCGCGCGGCTTCACGTTTCCGTATCTCTATGACGAGTCGCAACGGGTCGCAAAGACGTTTCGCGCCGTGTGCACGCCGGAGTTCTACCTGTTCGATCGCAACCGGCGGCTCGTCTACCGGGGTCAGTTCGATGGCAGCCGTCCGAATTCGAAAACGCCCGTGACCGGCGCGGATCTGCGCGCAGCTGCGGATGCGCTGCTCGCGGGGCACGCACCTGCTGCCGAGCAGGTCCCGAGCGCGGGCTGCGGCATCAAGTGGAAGCGGGGTAATGCGCCGGAGTGGGCGTGAACGTTTTCATTTCTTACGCGAGCGAGTACCGGCCGATCGCGGAAAAGATTGCCGTCGGGCTGGTGCAAGACGGGCACGAGACATTCTTCGACCGCGACCAGCTGCCGCCCGCTGAGGGTTTCCACGCGCCAGAAGCTCGATCGGAATTTCGTCCGCGACGTGGCATTCGACCTGGCTGAGGCTTCACAGAGCGATCCGCGCAACCTGGATGTCCTGTTCACATACGTGGGCGATCCGCAGCGTGCCGAGGCGGCGCGCGCCATCGCTACGGGCATTGCTGCGCGCTAGGGTCACGACTCGCGCGTTACTCAGCCTGGAGCGGCGACGCAGCTCGATGCGGTGAGCTTCCAGCGCCGCCCCGTGCTCTCCTGCACGAGCACGCAGTCGGATCCTGCCTTGATAAGTCGAAAATGTTCGGGCCGTCCCGGATCGCGCCCGTCGAGCGGTCGGCCTTCTGCATCGCGCGGCCGGTTGCGCTCGATCGTGAGAGTGCTCTCGCGCGTCAGGGCATCGTCGGCGAGCGTTACGGGGATGCCGTTGAAGGCCGCGCTGATCACGCGCTCGAGCTCGGCGCGGCTCGCAGCGCTCGGCGCGCTGATGATCGCGGGCACGTCCTGTTCGGCTGGCAGCGCGCTGCACCCCGTACCGAGGCTCGCGCACGCGAGCACGGCCCGGATGGCTAGTCGCGCAGGATGCGATTCTCGAGCCACGGTGATTTGTACATGACTCCATCCGCGGGCAGCGGCACGCCGCTCGCGGATTTCGCCATGCCGGATGGGGGGACCGTGCAGGTCAGCCCCACGCGATAACCGAGCGCCGCCGCGAAGCGGCCCTCGGCGGGATCGCCCAGTGCGTGTTGGAAATCATCCGCGACGGAGCACCCGGGAATGCGCACACCGCCGGTGCTGGTCGTGTTCTGTGGCGAGAAACCGTCCGGGTATTCACCGAAGTTCTTGGCATTCACGCCGCGGAACTGGATGGTGAAGAACGTCGTGCCGCAATTGTCCGTCGGGTAGAAGCCGTACGGCTTGCCGCAGGTCGTCGAGCCGATCTGGATCACCTGGACATCGACGCCCCGCAGGCTGTTGATGATCGCCTCGCTCGCCGAGCACGTTCCTGGGCCAGTGAGCACGAAGACGCGATTGAGGTTGAGGCTGGGCAACGGCGTGCCCACCGGCACACTGGGTGAGAACCCCACCGACGCCGACAGGAACTGCCGAGTGGGCGACTGGCCGGTGACCGGATTACTGTTCGGATACTTGTCGTTGAATTCGAGTCGCTCGAACGTCTGGCCGGTGGTGCGGCCGGACCCTGCGATCATGAAGGCGATCTCGTTGGCGATGTCGAGGAAGCCGCCGCCGTTATAGCGGATGTCGAGCACGAGGTCGGTCACCGATGCGGCCTGCAGCGAGCTGATTGCGTTGATGAGCGCCGCTTCCGCGGTCGCGATGTGATCGTTGAACAGCAGGTAACCCACGACGCCCGTGTTGGTCTGGACCGTCGTCGGGGGCGGCACCGGCACCGAGGTGATGTTGGCGGAGACCATCGTTACGAAGCGCGTCGTCTGCGAGCCCGCGTCGCGAAAGCCGAAGCTGTGCGCTGCGTTGATGCCCGCAGGAAACAGGCCCGCGACGACGGCATCGAACTCGGCCTGCGTATCGACATCGGCAAGGTTTATGCCATCAACCTGCAGCACCTCGGTGCCGCGCATGAGATTGATGGCAGGTGCAGTGGCGGGGGAGCCGGGTTCAGTGTATGCGACGACCACGCGGAACTCATCGCCGGGGAGTTGCACCCAAGTCGCGCCATAGCCCGCCTGCACGCCCGATTGCGACAGCGCGAACCATTCGTCGCT
>DATIEU010000129.1:0-9805 GCA_035455565.1 Steroidobacteraceae bacterium
TCATCCGCTTGTGGCGCGACCGCAAGCTCTACGAGTACGGGCTGCGGCGCGCGGACCTCGTGGCCACGCAGACGCTCGCGCAGAGCAACCTCCTGCGCGAGCACTACGGCGTGCCGAGCGTTACCGTCAACATGGCGGTCGAGCCGCCCACCGAAACCGCTTCGAAGCGGTGCGACATCGATGTGCTCTGGGTCAGCAACCTGCGCAGCGTCAAGCGCCCCGAGCTGGTGCTCGAGCTGGCGCGGCAGCTCCCGCACGTGAACTTCACCCTCGCTGGCGGAGTCGTCTATCAGGACTACTACGATGAGATTGCGGCTGCGGCCGCGCGCTTGCCGAACGTCACCATGCTCGGTCATATCCCATACGAAGCGATTGGGGCGCTCTTCGCCCGCTCGCGGGTGTTTCTCAACACGTCGAGTGTCGAGGGCTTCCCCAACACGTTCCTGCAGGCCTGGATCCGCGGTGTGCCGGTGGTCACGTTCTTCGATCCGGACCGGCTGGTGCGGCAGCACCGCCTCGGCATCGCGGCCGATTCGCTCCCCGACATGCGTGCGGCGCTCGCGCGGCTCCTGATCGACGACGCCGAACGCGAAGCGCTCGGTGCACGGGCGCGGCGTTTTGCCCAGGCGCAATTCTCACCGGCGCAGGTCGCGCGTCAGTACCTCGACCTGCTCGAGCCGGGCGCGCAGCCCGACCAGTGTTTCGCGACCAGCGGATGAAGGAGGCACAAATGGACGCACCGCTGGACCAGATCACCTCGGACACCCGGTCCGCGCTGGCACCGGGACGGGCCACACCGTCACCGGCCGATACGCTCGACGTGCTGTTCGTGCTCAACAGCCTCGCGCTCGGCGGTTCGGAGCGCAAGGTGGTGCGCATCGCCAACCAGCTGCGCGGACGCGGCATCAGGGCGGGCATCGCCAGCCTGAACGAGCCCCACACGCTCGCGCGTGAGCTCGACAACAATGTGCCCTGGTGGCGACTCGGGCGGCGCGGCAAGTTTTCCGTACCCGCGGTCAGGCGTTTGCTCGAGATCGTCAGGCGGCGTAGCCCGCGTGCCCTGATAGCCGTGAACCTCTACCCGGGACTCTACGTGTCCGCCGTCGCCGCATTGCTGCCGCGCGCGCACCCGCGCACCGTGTGTCTCCTCAATACCTCGGGGATACGCCCGCGGGGTACGGTGTCGTTGCGCGCCTGGTTCTATCGGCGCCTGTTGCCATTCTTCGATCGCACCGTGCACGGCTGTAACGCCCAGCGCGCGCGCTGGTTGCGCCACGGCACATCCGCCTGGCACCGCTCGGAGGTGATCTACAACGGCGTCGACCTGCGCGAGTTCCAGACCGAGGCGCTGCCGGCGCCGGTCGCGCAATTGCGCGCCCAGCTCGGCATCCCGGAGCGCCGTTTCGTGTTCGGCAGCGTGGGTCGTCTCGCGCCTGAGAAGAACCAGGCGGCGCTCGTCACCGCGCTCGCACGCCTGAAGGCGGCAGGTGTGCAGGCGCACCTCGTCATCGCCGGCGAGGGACCCGAACGGCGCGCCCTGGAAGAGCAAGCCCGGCGCCTCGACGTGCGCGGTCAAATGTCGCTGCCGGGCGCGCTGTCCGACGTGCGCGCGGTGCTCGCGACGCTCGACGTCTTCGTGTTGCCGTCTATGCCGATCGAGGCATTCCCCAACGCCGTGCTCGAGGCCATGGCGATGAGCAAGCCCGTGATCCTGAGCGCGTTCGGCGGCGCCGCCGAGATGGTGCGCCACGAAGTCGACGGCTATGTCATTCCCCACGCTCAGCTCGATGCGCGCCTGGCTCCGTTGCTCGCGGCATTGTGCGCCGATCCGCTGCGCCGGGCGCGGCTCGGCGCGGCAGCGCGCAGCTGCGTGGAGAACCGCTTCTCGCTGACCACGATGCTGGACCGCTATGAAAGCTTGTTCGCTGCGCGCCAAGGAGGCACGTATGCAGGCAGTCTATAGTCTCAAGTTGCGCCACTACTTTCCCGCGATGGTCGAGGAACGGCTGTTCCCACGGGAACGCAATCTCATCTTTCATCAGCGGTGGCTGTTCGACGGTGTCGACTTCGAGAACCGCGCCATGCTCGACATCGGTGCGGGCACCGGTCTGAACGGCTTCTACGCCGCCTGTCGCGGCGCGCGGGAAGTGATCTGCATCGACCCGGAAGCGGATGGCAGCACGGCGGGGGCGCAGGAGCGATTCCTCCGGCTCAAGAAGCGCCTGGGCCTCGACAACATTCGCTTCGAGCCGGCGTACTTCCAATCCTTCGATGCCGGCAACCGCAAGTTCGATCTGATCCTGCTGCACAACTCCGTCAACCACCTCGATGAACCGGCGTGCGTCGACCTGCTGAAGGACGAAGCGGCCCGTGCACGCTATCGCGCCATCTTCGAAAAGATCGGCGCTCTCGCGAAGCCCGGCGCGACGCTGATCGTCAGCGACTGCTCGCGCTACAACTTCTTTGCCGCGCTCGGCGTGCGCAACCCCGTGATGCCGACGATCGAGTGGGAGAAGCACCAGGCGCCCGAAGAGTGGGCGCGACTGCTCGGTGAGGCAGGCTTCGTCAATCCCCGCATCCGCTGGTCGTCCTTCAACCGGCTGGGTTCCGCTGGCGAGTGGCTGCTCGGCAACCGGTTCGCGGCCTACTTCCTCAAGAGTCATTTCTGCCTGACCCTGGAAAAAAGGCGGGACACGCCATGAGCACCGTGGAAGCGCAGTTTTCCCCCGCGGGGATCTCGCAACAGCACCAGGCGCGCGCTGACAACGCAGGCTCGCGGGGCGCCGTGCGCGAGCATGTCAACCTGAACGTGTTGCAGCTGGGGCCGAGCCTCGCTGTGCGCGGCGGGATTTCGGCGGTCGAGCGACTCATCGTCGATGAGCTCGCCGGGCGCATCGCGCTGCGCCACGTGCCCACCATGGAGGATGGTCCGATCCTGCGGGAAGCGCTCACCTTCACGCGGGCGCTGTTCGCCCTGCAGCGGGCCGTGCATTCCTCGGCTCCGGTGGTGGTGCACATTCATTTCGCTTCGCGCGGCAGCACCTTGCGCAAGCTGATACTCGCATGGATGACGGTGCACGCCGGGCGGCCGCTGATCCTGCATGCGCACGGCGGCGGCTTCGATACCTTCCATCGCCGGCTGCCGGCGCCACTCCGCCAGGTGGTGAACGACGTGTTCCAGCGCGCCGACCGCTTCGTGGTGCTGTCGCAGCGCTGGAAGTCGTTCTACATCGAGGAGTGCGAGCTCTCGCCCTCGCAAGTGGTGGTGCTGCCGAACCCGACGCGGCTCCCGGCGGATGTGCCCGACCGGCGCGCGCGTGCCCAGGTGCAGTTCCTCTACCTCGGGCGCATCTGTGAATCGAAGGGCGCCTTCGATCTCATCCGCGCATTCGCTTCGCTCGCCGAGAGCGAGCGGCAGCGAGCCCGGCTGGTGCTCGCCGGCGATGGCGAGGTGCAGGCGGCGCGCCGCGTCGCGGCCGAGCACGGTGCGCGGGTGATCGTGCTGCCGTGGCTCGATACTCGCAGGCGCGACCAGCTGCTCGCCGCGAGCGACGTGTTCGTGCTGCCCTCGCACATCGAAGGCCTGCCGATGGCGATGCTCGAAGCGATGGCTAGCGGTCTGCCGGTGATCGTGACTCCGGTCGGTGGAATTCCCGAAGTGGTTACGGACGGCGTGGAGGGCGACCTGGTTGCGCCTGGCGACGTCCCACAGCTCGCGCTCGCGCTCAGCGCCATGATCAACGACCCGGTGCGACGCTGGGAGCTCGGTCGGCATGCCCGTGCGCGCGCGACGCAGTTCGACGTGGGCGCCTACGCGACGAGCCTCCTGGGACTCTATCGGCGGCTGTCGCCAGTGATGGCATGAGCTCGCCCATGCAGGACGTCCAGCAAATCACCGCCGGCCGCCTCAAGCGCAACGTGCTCGGGGAGTCGCTGGTACGGCGCAATCCGCTGTACTACGGCGCCGCACGCCGGCATCTCGCCCAGCTCGAGGCCTCGGGGTTCGTCGAACGGCGGGCCTGGACGCACGAGCGGCTGCGCGAAGTGCTGCATCTTGCACGCGGCTCGCGCTACGGGCGCGAGGTGGGCGGCACGCTCGAGCCCGAGAGCTGGCCCCTCCTCGAGAAAGAATTGCTGCGCGACCGTGGCGAAGCATTTCTGACGCGTCGCGGCTGGGTGGCGTCGCCCGCGAGCACCGGCGGGACGACCGGCATCCCGCTCAAGCTGTGGCGCTCGCTCGACGGCGTCACGTTCGAGCAGGCCTGCCAGGATCAGCTCATCGAGCAACTCGGTGCCGACCCGCGACGCGACAAGGTCGCGGTCCTGCGCGGCGACAACATCAAGGATCCATCGGACCTGAAGCCGCCGCACTGGCGGGTTTCGAATGGCGGGCGCTGCATCGTCTTCTCTTCCAACGTGCTCATGGCGGAAACGATCAACCACTACGCCGATGCACTGGAGGAGTTCGCGCCGAAGCTACTGTGCGCCTATCCGACCTCGCTCGAGTGCCTGTGCCGGCTCCTCAACGCTGCCGGCCGGCGCCTGAACATTCCCGCCGTGCTGACGTCATCCGAAGTGCTCAAGAAGGAGGCGTGGAAGCTGGCGCGCGACACGCTCGGCTGCGAAATGGCGGACTACTACGGCCAGGCCGAGCGGGTGGGCTTCGCTTACGCGTTCGAGCCGCGCTCATATCGGTTTCTCCCCGGTTACGCCTACATCGAGCTGGTGCCGTTCGGCAACGATCTCGCGGCCGGCACGGGCAGCACGCTGTACGAGATCGTCGGCACCTCTTTCTGGAATCGCACCATGCCGCTGGTCCGCTACCGCACCGGCGACCTGGTGCGCCTGCCCGCGAGCTGGGGCCGGCGCGAGCGCGAGGAAGTGACGCTCGGCCTGCGCTCGTTCTCGGGCGTGATGGGCCGCGAGCAGGAAATCCTCGTCTGCCCGCGCGGCGTGCGGCTCACGGGCATCGACCACATTCCACGCGACGTGCGCAACGTGCTGCGCATCCAGGTCGTGCAGGAAAGCCTCGAGCACGTGCGCATCCTGGTGCTGCCCGGCCCTGGGTTCAGTCGCCGCGATGCCGATCAGCTGCTCTTCAACGCGCGCTCCAAGGTGCCCGACTCGATGATCGTGCAGGTCGAGACCGCCGAATGGCTGGAGCGCACGCCACGCGGCAAGACACCGCTGGTGATCCACCGCGCGCCGGTGGAGAGCCTGCTGCGCAACGCCGGTGTTGAACCCTCGGTTACGCGCTGAGGTTGCTGCCATCTGCCATGCAATCCCTGAGCTGGTACGTCAACAGGCTCGCGCACATGTCGGGCGCGGAGCTCGCCCACCGGTTGCGCAGCGCGCTGCACGTGGCCGGCGACTGGCTGGGACCGGGTCAGCACGCGCCCGCCCCGAGCGCCTCGCCCAACAAGCGCGAGCGGCGCTTCATTCACGTGCCCACCGAGCTCGATCCGGCGCCCTATGTCGAGCAGGCGGAGCGCCTGCTCGCGGGGCGTCACACGGTCTTTCATCTCGAGGATTGCGAGCTCGGTAACCCGCCCGACTGGAATCGCGATCCGCTCACCGGGCGGCTCGCGCCGTTGCGTCCCGCGCGCACGCTCGATCATCGCGATGCCCGCCGCGTCGGCAACATCAAGTACCTGTGGGAACCCAATCGTCATCTGCACCTGGTGGCGCTGGCGCAGGCGTACGCGCTGAGCGGCGACCTGCGTTTTTCTCACGCGGTGCGCCAGCACGTCGAGTCATGGATCGAGCAGTGCCCGGTCGGCCGTGGCCCGAACTGGGCCAGCTCGCTCGAGCTCGGCATCCGGCTGATCAACTGGAGCGTCGCCTGGCAACTGCTCGGCGGCGAGCGCGCCGGGTTGCTCGCGGGATCGGATGGACGGCAGTTTCGCGTGCGCTGGCTGCGCTCCGTGTACCGGCACGTCGAGAGCATCAACGCCAACCTGTCGCAGTTCTCCTCGGCCAATAATCATCTCATTGGCGAGGCGGCCGGCATATTCATCGCCGCCGTCACCTGGCCGAACTGGCCACGCATGCGCGAATGGGGCGCACGTGCGCGGGCCATCCTCGAGCGCGAGATCATCGTGCAGAACGCGCCCGACGGCGGCAATCGCGAGCAGGCGATCGCTTATCAACAGTTCGTGCTCGATTTCCTGCTGCTCGCCGGGCTCGCCGCGCGCGCCGCGGGCGAGGACTTCACGCCGTTCTACTGGGAGCGGGTCGAGCACATGATCCAGTTCCTCGCCTCGCTCATGGATGTCGCGGGACACGTGCCCATGATCGGCGATGCGGATGACGGCTTCGTGGTGCAGTTCGCGCGCGGCCCCGACTTCAATCCATACCGTTCGTTGATCGCCAGCGGCGCACTGCTCTTCGGGCGCCCGGACTTCGCCCTCAAGGCGCGCGAGCTCGATGCCAAGAGCCGCTGGCTGCAAAGCGATGCGGAGACGCGCTTTCAGACGCTGCTCACGCGCGCGCCGGCGCGCTTCGAGCCGACCCGCTCCTTCACGCAATCGGGCTACTACCTGCTGGGCCGCGACTTCGAATCGCCCAACGAGATCCGGATGCTCGTCGACGCGGGTGCGCTCGGTTACCTGAGCATCGCTGCGCACGGCCACGCAGATGCATTGGGCGTGTTGCTGAATGCCGGCGGGCGCGAGGTCCTGGTGGATCCGGGGACCTACTCGTATCACACCGAGCCCGACTGGCGGCACTACTTTCGCGGCACCTCCGCGCACAACTGCGCGGTGATCGATCGCGAGGACCAGTCCGTGCAGAGCGGCAACTTCATGTGGTCGAAGCATGCGCGCGCGAGCTGCCATGAGTTCGTGCGCACGCGCGGACATCAGGACTTCGCCGGCGAGCACGACGGCTACAAGCGCCTGCGCGACCCCGTCATGCATACCCGCTCGGTAACGTTCGACGAGGCGAGCGGCTCCTTCGAGATCACCGATACCTTCGAATGCGTGGGCGAGCACCGCGTATCGAGGCGCTGGCATTTCGCGGAGTCCCTCGAAGTCACGGCGGGAGCGGGTGATTTCAGCACCGACGCCGGACGCTATCGCGTGAGGCTGGCGCCGCTCGAGCCGCTCACCGAGGCGCGTTTGATTCGTGGCGGCACGCCCGCACAGGGCGGCTGGGTGTCGCGCAGCTTCGGACGCAAGGAGCCCAGCGCGACGCTCGACTGGATCTCGGAGATCCGCGGCACCACCACATTGCGCACTCGAATCGAGTGTGTGCGCCGGGACTGACGGCCTTTGCCAGAATGCGGCCGGCGGGAGTAACGTAGCAAGGACCGCCGCGCAAAGCATGCGGGGCACCAGGATCCCGTTGCAAGGCGCCTCAGAGCGCCGGCGACTGGATCCGGACACTAGCGGGGCAAGCGTGACCGGGCCGATTTCAGACAAGCCGCAGCACGGCCTGGACGTGCCGTTCGACAGCGAGTCCGCCGGGATCATCGTGCTCACGGCGACCGGCTCGATTGCGGCGAGCAACTCTCAGGCGCTGGCGTTGTTCGCGTGCGCGAGCGTCGAGGAGCTGCGCGCATTATGTCAGCCCATCCTCAAGCGCCTGAGCGCCGGACTGCCGCGCGCGGCCTCCGCGGCCGTCCAGCAGTTCGAGCTGCAGATCGTGACGCGTCCGCAACCGCGCAAGATTCTGGTCAGTGCCCATCCGCTTGGCATCGGCCAGGCGGATTGGCTGCTGCTCACGCGTGCCGAGGGGGAGGCGCGGCGCACCGATGATCTCCTCGAGCAGGCGGCCCGCAACCAGCTCCTGCAGCGTCTCTACGGCACCCTGCGCCACGATCTGCACTCGCCGATCCAGGCAGTCCTGTGGACGTTCGATCTGCTGCAGAAGGCCGCACAGCAGGCGCCGGTGAGCCCCGAACAGCGGGCGCAACTCGAGGAATCGGCCACGCTCGGACGCAAGGAGCTCGACCGTCTCAAGGCTTCCGTGCGGCGGTTCCTGTCCTTCGCCATGCCGACGGCCGACCGCGAGCGGATCGACGTCGGTGCGCTCGCAGAGGACGTGCAGCGGGTGATCTCGGCCGAGGCTTCGCTGTTCGAGGTCAGGATGAGCGTGCAACCGCCGCCGCACGCTCTCATCGTCGAGGGCGTCCGCAGTCAGCTCGAGCAGGCGCTCGCGGCTTTGCTGCTCAATGCCATGGATGCCATTCCCGCGGGAGGCAGCGTCACGACCACCGTGCGCGAGCACGAGGGGCAGGCCGAAATCATTGTGAGCGCGAGCGCAGTCGCTGCCGCAGCAGCACACGCGCGTACCCACGAACCCGCGGACAGCGGCATGCGCACCGCCGTTGGGCTTTCTGCGGCTCGCGCCGCCGCCACGTCGCATGGTGGCGACATAAGCGAGCCGGCGGGAAATGGCGCCCGGACTTTCCGCCTGCGCCTGCCGCTCGTGAGGGCACGCATTGCGGGCGTGTAATTTTTTCACGCTGTATCCGGTAATCAGTCCCCGGTAGACTTTTTACTTCGGTGCAGATGTCGATCCGGGGACCGCGAGCCGATTCGTCGGAGGAAGCTCGTGGTGGAGTGGTGTAGACGCCGAGGCGGGGTTCGAAAATCGTGGCGATGCGCCGATGCATCGCGCCTCTGTCCGCGGCCGAGGAGCGGGAATGGGTGTGCAGAGGGTCTCCAAAGAAGAAATGAGCGCGAGCGTGCATGCGCTCGACGCGGAATCCAGCGTCGATCTTCGCAAACTGCTGAGCGCCTTACGCGCGGTGCGCGATGGCGATTTCTCGGCGCAGTTGCCGACCGACTGGACCGGGCTCGCGGGCAAGATCGCCGACACCTTCAACGATATCGTCGCTTCCAATCGCAACCTCGCCACCGAGCTCGCGCGCGTCGGCGTCGCGGTCGGCCGCAAGGGCGGCACGCGCCAGCGTATCGGTGCCGATCGGCGTAGCGGTGCGTGGGGCGAGATGGAATCCTCCGTCAACACGCTCATCGACGACTTGCTCTGGCCCACCGCGGAAGTCACGCGCTCGATCGCGGCGGTGGCGAAGGGCGATCTCACGCAGACGATGCGGCTCGAAGTCGAGGGTCGGCCGCTCGAAGGCGAGTTCCTGCGCTCGGCCACCATCGTCAACCGCATGATCGAGCAGCTGAGCGTGTTCTCCTCCGAAGTGACGCGCGTGGCGCGCGAGGTGGGCACCGAGGGCAAGCTCGGCGGCCAGGCGCACGTGCGCGGCGTGAGTGGCGTGTGGAAGGACCTGACCGACAACGTCAATTTCATGGCCAACAACCTGACAGCCCAGGTGCGCAACATCGCGGAAGTGACCATCGCGGTCGCGAGCGGCGACCTGTCGCGCAAGATCACGGTGGACGTGCGCGGTGAGATCCTGCAGCTCAAGGAAGCCCTCAACACGATGGTGGACCAGCTGCGATCCTTCGCATCGGAAGTGACGCGCGTGGCGCGCGAGGTGGGCACCGATGGCAAGCTCGGCGGCCAGGCGATCGTGCCAGGCGTTGCGGGCACCTGGAAGGATCTGACCGACTCCGTGAATGCGATGGCGACCAACCTGACGGGTCAGGTGCGCAACATCGCGGAAGTGACCACGGCGGTGGCGCGCGGCGACCTGTCGCGCAAGATCACGGTGGACGTGCGCGGCGAGTTGCTCGAGCTAAAAAACACCATCAATACGATGGTCGACCAGCTCAATTCCTTCGCCGCGGAGGTGACGCGCGTGGCGCGCGAGGTGGGCACGGAAGGGAAGCTGGGCGGCCAGGCGAAGGTGCCGGGCGTCGCCGGCACCTGGAAGGACCTCACCGAC
>DATIEU010000130.1:0-6562 GCA_035455565.1 Steroidobacteraceae bacterium
CGGCGGAGTTCTTGCGCCGCTTTCCCGCAGGCATCTACGAGATCTCGGGCGTCACGCTCGACGGTGAGGAACTCGAGAGCACGTCGAGAATCTCGCACGTGCTGCCCGGGCCGCCACGCAACATCAAGATCAACAACATTCCATCGGCCCCGAACTGCGATTCGGATCCGCTGCCGTCCGTATCCGGAGCCGTGACCCTCAACTGGGATCCGGTTACACGCTCCCATCCCACGATCGGCGTCCGCAACGTGGCGGTCAACATCGAAAAGTACACGTTCGTCGTGGAGCGGGAGGAGCCCACACTCCTCATCTTCAGTGTCGAGCTGCCGCCCAACGTCACCGCGTTCCGGGTGCCGCAGCAATTCCTCGCCCTCGGCGATGCCTTCAAGTTCGAGATCCAGGCGAAGGCGCGTAATGGCAACCAGACGGTGGTCGAAAGCTGCTTCGAGTTCGAGGGAAACTGATCGCTCGACGGCACGCGCATGAAACGAGGCCTCCTCTGGCAAGAGTGTCCGTGGTCGCCGCGAACAGCGGCGGGCTGGGCAAGCCTCGTGGCGTGCGCGTGCCTCCTCGGCTGCGGCGAGGCACCGGACTTGCCGCGGCCGAGCGAGCGAACAGCTTCGGTCCCGCAGGCCTCACGCGCCGTCTCGTCCGAGGACAGACGCTTCACTGTGCGTGCGAGCGATGTGAGTGTTGGCTCGGTCGCTCCCGAGGCCAACGATCCGAATTCACCAGAGCCCGATGAGGTCATCGGGTCCGTCATCGAGGCACTCGCGGATAGTGACGCGAACACTCGCGCCGACGCCGTGTCTGCGCTCGGCAGCGCACACGACAATCCCGAGGCCGCATCGCTGGCCTATGCAGCCTTGAGTGACGCGGATCCCGCGGTGCGCGAGGAAGCCGCCTACGCACTCGGCGAGATTGGCGGCGAAATGAGCCTGCGTGCGCTCGAGCAGGTGTTGCGCGATCCGCAAGTCGACGTGAAGAGAACCGCCATCGAAGCGATCGCCAGTATCGGCGGGGATCAAGCCGCGTTGGCGCTCGCGCCGCTTCTCGACGACTCTGACGCGAAGATCCGGGCGGCAGCTGCGGATGCGCTGAGTGAAATGCGCGCGCCCGGATGCGATGGGATGCGGTGCGAGTAGAGCCCGATCCGGCGGTGCTGCGGATTCTTCGGTAGTGCCTTAACGGAAACTGATCACTTCGGCGCAAGCTCGCCGTAGAAGTAGGATGCGGTGACGCCGCCATCCATGAGGATGTCGCTGCCGGTGATGAATGTGCCTTCCGGTCCCATCAGAAGCGCGGCGACACTCCCGACTTCATCAGGTGTGCCCGCGCGCCCGGCGGGACACAATTCGATCATGCGTCGATATCCTTCGCCGCGCGGCCCCGTGAGCTCGTCTTTGGCAAGAGGGGTGATGATGATTCCGGGGCTGATGGTGTTGACCCTGGCTCCCCGCTTTCCCCAGCGAACAGCTTCAAACTTCACCCGCAGCGCATTTCCACGCTTGGCTAACTGATAAGCGTGGAGCGAGTCCCTGACGCGCTCCGCCTGGAGCATCGGGAGAGCCAGAAGGTCATCTGCCGGAGTCGTCGCGAGCGCAGCGTCTTCTTCGGCGCTCAAGGCCCCGAGGCGATGCCCCGATTGCGAGGCAATCACGACACCCGATCCGCTACGGGCAATCACGGCACCAAACTCCTCGAGTACGACTGCGGTACCGTATAAGTCCACCGCCAGGATCGCCTGAGGCGAAGCTTGAGATGGCGACACGCCCGCTGCGTGAATGACGCCGACCACATCTCCGAGCGACGTCGCTGTCTGCACGAGCGCATGGATCGACTGACGCGACGACACATCCGCAGTCGCCGTCGTCACCTCAAACCCAGCATCGCCGGGAACCTTTGCCGCCGTGTTCGCATCTTCTGGCCGCAAGTCCGCGAGCAACACGCGTTTTCCTGCGCTGACGCGGCGCGCGATGGCCTTGGCCTATCGATCCCGGCCCGATGACGACGATGACTTCGCTCATGTTTCTCTCCAATCTGCCATTCGCTAGCCGTAACAACGCGCGCTAAGGCTGCACAAGAACCTTGATCGATTCCCTCTGATCCATTGCGCGATATCCATCCGGCACTTCTTCGAGCCCGATGAACTTGTCGAACACTTTGCCCGGCTCGATTCGCCCTTCAAGAACATCGGGCAGCAATGTTTCGATGTAGGCGCGGACTGGCGCGGGACCGCCGCCGACGCGAACGTTCTTGAAGAACGCCGGGCCAGCCTGGGGAATCGCCTCATAGTGCGGGACACCAACGCGGCCAATGGCACCGCCTGGGCGTGCGATACCAACACCCGTCTCCATCGCATCGCCGGTGCCGACGCACTCAAGGACTGAATGCACGCCGTGCCCGCCGGTGAGTTTCTGCACGCGTTCGATGGCCGCTTCGCCGCGCTCGCTCACAACATCTGTTGCGCCAAATGCGCGCGCAAGCGCGATACGGTCCGGGTGACGGCCCATGATGATGATCTGCTCCGCGCCGAGACGCTTCGCCGCGATGACTCCGCAAAGTCCGACCGCCCCGTCGCCAATCACGGCGACTTTGTAGCCGCGCCTTACATCAGCGCATACCGCCGCGTGATGGCCGGTGCCCATCACATCCGACAGCGACAGCAGTGCAGGCATCAGCGCTTTGTCCGACTGCTTCGGCAGCGCATAGAGCGTGCCGTCCGCTTGCGGAATGCGCACGGCTTCGGCTTGTGCGCCACCAACCTGACCGACACCGAAGTAGCCGCCATGAACGCACGCGGTGTGCAGTCCTTCATGGCAGAAGTCGCAAGTGCCGTCAGAAAATGCGAAAGGCATGATGACGAAGTCGCCGCGTTTGATGCGGCGCACGCCGCGTCCTATCTCTTCGACGACTCCGATTGCTTCGTGTCCCATCGGCGTGGCGTTGGGCGTTCTTCCCATTCCTCGGTAGGGCCAAAGATCGCTGCCGCAGATGCATGCCTGCCTGACGCGTATGACCGCGTCGGTTGGTTCGATCAAAGAAGCGTCGGGCACGTTCTCCACACGAACATCGCCCGGCGCATACATCAAAGTTGCTTTCATGGCCTTAGCCTCCTGCGCGCGGCTGGTGAGTTAGCGGACGGTTCCTGGACAGAGGGGATTTTTCCGGTGCTGAAAAAGGGGATGGCGCGCCCGGAGAGATTCGAACTCCCGACCCTCAGGTTCGAAGCCTGATGCTCTATCCAACTGAGCTACGGGCGCGGCGGATTGGCGCGATCTAGCGCGGGCAGCATCTTACCCTGAGCAGCGCCTTACCCCCATCGCAAAGTTCGGCTCGCCATGTTTCAGCGCGCCGGCTCTGCGCGAGAGTCGGCGAGCGTCGACGCGACGACCACGTGTCCTACGCGTAGCTCGGATAGACGGGCTCGAATACCGACTTGCGGATGAACGCGTCGAGATTCCGCGGTTCTCGTAGCTTCGTCAACCCTCGCTTCCATGCCACCCGCGCCGTCGCGGCGGCGATGCGTGCCGAAACCACCCGGATCGCCGGCAGGGGCGGAAACAGCAGTCCCTGCGCGAGGTCGTCTTCCGAGACACTGTCGGCCAGCGTGCGCGCCGCGACCGCGAACATTTCGTCGGTGACCAGCGACGAGCGGCTGGCGATGGTTCCCAGTGCAATGCCGGGAAACACGTACGCGTTGTTCGCCTGCCCGACAACGGTCCGTCGCCCGCCAACGTTCACTGGAGGAAACGGACTGCCGCTGGCAAACACCACGCGCCCCTGCGTGTGCACGTATGCCTCCGCGGCGGTGCATTCGGCATTCTCCGTCGGATTCGAAAGAGCGAATACGACCGGTCGCGGGTTGAGCGCCGCCATTGCCTCCAGCACCTCCCATGTGAAAGTGCCCGCCCGGCCACTCACGCCGATCAGCGCGGTCGGCTTTAGGGCATGGACCGCAGACAGCAGATCTGGCGCGCCCGGAACGTCGTGCGCATAGCGCTTCTTGTGAGTCGCGAGATCGCCGCGGCTCGCGACTACGAGCCCGTGCGAGTCAACCAGCCAGCAAGCGCGCCGGGCGTCCGCGAGGGGCACACCTTTGTTGACCAGCGTCGCGACGATGAGGTCGGCGATCCCCACACCCGCCTCGCCCGCGCCAAGAAAAAGGATGCGCTGCGCGCGAAGATCACCGCCGGTGACACGCATCGCCGAGTACAACCCGGCGAGCGTCACCGCGGCCGTGCCCTGGATGTCGTCGTTGAATGCGCACACGCGCTCGCGATACTTCGCGAGCAGCCGGAACGCGTTCTGATTGCCGAAGTCTTCGAACTGGATGAGTACTCCCGGCCACAGCGAGTTGGCGGCCGTCACGAACTCGTCCACCAGTGCGTCGTAAGCCTCTCCCCGCAGACGTCGCTGGCGCAGACCAAAGTACACGGGCGATTCCAGCAACTGGCCATTCTCGGTGCCGACGTCAATCGTCACCGGCAACGCGATCGCCGGGTGAACCCCGCCACAGGCCGTATAGAGCGAAAGCTTTCCGATCGGGATGCCCATGCCGTTGGCGCCCAGGTCACCGAGGCCGAGGATGCGCTCGCCGTCGGTGACAACGATGGCGCGCACATCCGCGCGCGGCCAGTTGCGCAGCACTTTGCGCACGCGCCCGCGATCGTCCGCGGTGATGAACATGCCACGCGCGCGCCGGAAGATCTGTCCGTACACCTGGCAGGCGCGTCCGACGGTCGGCGTATAGACGATCGGCATGAGCTCTTCGATGTGATCGACGAGCAGCCGGTAGAAAAGCGTCTCGTTGCGATCGAGCAGCGATGCCAGGTAGATGTACCGTTCGAGATTGTCCGGCTTGGCACGGTAGTTCGACATCACTCTGTCGATCTGCTCCTGGATCGTGGCGGGACGCGGCGGCAGAAGACCGTGCAGTCCGAGCCTGGCGCGTTCCTGCCCGGTAAACGCGGTCCCCTTGTTCAGCAGCGGGTCGTGGAGCAGCGCGACGCCCCACGGCCTGCGGCGGCTCCGTCTACGTGCGCCAGACCGGGTCTTCTTCATGCGGGGGTTCGGATCGAACCAGTGGCAGGTCTGTGGACATCGGTTTCCTCTTATGCGCCCGTAACCCTCGCCGCGACATTTCGGCTAGTACTTAGTCCCTGTGCGGTCGCACGAGCGTAGGCTTGTTCGACAAAACACGGCCCGGCTGGGCCCGGTTTCACGGAAAGCACCTGCCTGACCCGAGGGGATCATCATGCGCGCCGTCACGCTCTCGCTGCTCGTCCTGCTGGCGATCGATTGCGCTCGCGCCGACGACTTGCTTTCGCTGAGAAGGTCGATCGAGTTGTCCGGCCTGCACGCACCCACTCTCGTGCTGCGCGACGAGGATGGCGTGCCCCACATCTATGCGCTCGATGAGCATGACGCCCTCTTCATGCAGGGATTCCTGCAGGCACAGGACCGGCTCTTCCAGCTCGACGTTCTGAGGCGAACTGCCAGCGGGACGCTCGCCGAGCTCGTCGGCCAGAGTGCGCTGCCGTCGGACGTCGAGCTGCGCACGATCGGCCTGCGGCGTGCCGCGGAGCGTTCGCTTGCGGCCTATTCGGCAGATGCCCGTGCCGGGCTGCAGGCCTACACGGACGGTGTCAACGCGTGGGTGCAACGCAACGCGCTGCCGACGGAGTACGCGGCCCTGGAAGTGACGCGGTTCGAACCGTGGACTGCGCTCGACTCCGCGCTGATCGGCAAGGCGCTGGCCTTCCAGCTCTCCTTCGACCTCGATATCGACGCGACGCTGCAGTATCTCGAGTACCAGCAAAAACTCATCGCGCTGAACCCGCAGGCCGGATCGCAGATCGCGGACGCGTTGTTCTTTCTCGACGTGTTCCGCTCCGCGCCGTTCGATCCCGCCGCGAGCGTGCCCGACGCCAACGGATCGCCGCCGCGGCCGTCGCATCATGGACACTCCCGGAGCGACGGGGCGCGCGTGGATCCTGCGGCGGCAGCACTCCTGAAGCGCTACCGGCAGAAGGTCGAACAGGTGCCGTTCATGAAGCGGGCGCTCTCCCGCGCCGAACGACAGATCGGCAGCAACGAGTGGGCGGTAGCCGGGCGCTTCACCCGCGATGGCCGGCCGCTGGTCGCGAACGATCCGCACCTGTCGCTCGACCTGCCGCCGAATTTCTACGACCTGCAGATCACCACTTTCAGAGACGGTCTGGACGCCATCGGCAGCAGCGTCGCGGGAACGCCGTGGGTCGTGCTCGGCCAGAACCGCTTCGTCACCTGGGGCGAAACGACCACGGGTTTCGACGTGACCGACACGTACCAGGAGCAAGTCGTGCCGGACCCGCAGTCCCCGAGTGGCTTGTCGACGCTCTACCAGGGGCAGCCGGAGCCGATCATCCCCATCCCGATCACGTTCCGCGTCAATCTGCGTGATGGCGGCGCGCCGGACACCATCGTGCCCGTACCCGCGGGTGGCGGCATTCCGCCGGTGGTCCTCATCGTGCCACGGCGCAACAACGGGCCGATCGTGCAGCTCGATCAGGCGAGCGGA
>DATIEU010000131.1:0-2675 GCA_035455565.1 Steroidobacteraceae bacterium
CTCGTGGCGGCCGGGCCGGGAGCGCCGGTCCTGACCACCCTCGTGTCGGTGAATCCAATCTACGCGAGCTTCGACGCCGACGAGCACGTGGTCCTGCGGGCCCTTCACGAAGGCCCGCGCGGCATCGTCGTGGAAGCCGAAACCGTGACCAACGGCGGCAGGAAGCTGACCGGACGGCTGCAGCTCATCGACAACCAGGTGAACACGAGGAGCGGCACGGTGCGCGTGCGCGCGGTGTTCGACAACAGAGACGGCAGCCTGATGCCCGGCCAGTACGTCAAGCTGCGCATGGGCCGGGCGAAGGCCGAGCCGGCGATCCTGGTCTCCGAGCGCGCGATCGGCACCGACCAGGACAAGCGCTTCGTGTTCGTGGTCGGGCCCGACGACAAGGCGATCTGGCGCCAGGTGACGCTCGGCGGAACCGCCGACGGCCAGCGCATCGTCAGCGCCGGCCTCGAGCCCGGCGAGCGCATCGTGGTGAACGGCCTGCAGCGCGTGCGCCCCGGCGCGCTCCTCGCGCCCCAGCAGCCGCAATGAATCTCTCCCGCTTCTTCATCGACCGGCCGATTTTCGCCGGCGTGCTTTCCGTCCTGATCCTGCTCGCCGGCACGATCTCGCTCGGCCTGCTGCCGGTCTCCGAATACCCCGAGGTCGTTCCCCCTTCGGTGGTGGTGCGAGCGAACTACCCGGGCGCGAGCCCGAGGGTGATCGCCGAGACGGTGGCGACGCCGCTCGAAGAACAGATCAACGGCGTCGAGAACATGCTCTACATGTCGAGCCAGGCGACCACCGACGGCCGCATGACGCTCACGGTCACGTTCAAGATCGGCACCAACCCGGACCTCGCGCAGCAGCTCGTGCAGAACCGGGTGTCGCAGGCCGAGCCGCGCCTGCCCGAGGAAGTGCGCCGCCTTGGCGTCACCACGGTGAAGAGCGCGGTCGACCTCACGATGGTGGTGCACCTCGTCTCGCCGGGCGAGCGCTACGACATGACCTACCTGCGCAACTACGCGCTCATCAACGTGCGCGACCGCCTCGCGCGCATCGAGGGCGTGGGCCAGGTGCTGATGTGGGGTAGCGGCGACTACGCGATGCGCGTCTGGCTCGATCCGCACAAGGTCGCCGAGCGCAATCTGTCGGCGGGCGACATCGTGCGCGCCATCCGCCAAGAGAACGTGCAGGCCGCCGCCGGCGTGATCGGCGCCTCTCCGGCACCGGATCGCATTGACCTGCAGCTCTCGGTCAACGCCCAGGGCAGGTTGCAGAACGAAGACGAATTCGGAGAGATTATTGTCAAGACAGAACCTGGTGGAGCAGTTACGCGCCTGCGCGACGTCGCACGCATCGAGCTCGGCGCGTCCGAGTACGCGCTGCGCTCGCTCCTCGACAACAAGCCCGCGGTGGCGATCGGCATCTTCGCCGCGCCCGGCTCGAACGCGATCCAGATCTCCGACAACGTGCGCCGCACGATGGCCGAGATCAAGCGCACGATGCCCGAGGACGCCGATTACGAGATCGTCTACGACCCGACCCAGTTCGTGCGCGCCTCGATCAAGGCGGTGATCCGCACGCTGCTTGAGGCCACCGCGCTGGTGGTGCTGGTGGTGATCCTCTTCCTCCAGACTTGGCGCGCGTCGATCATCCCGCTGGTGGCGGTGCCGGTGTCAATCGTCGGCACGTTTTCGCTGCTCTACCTCTTGGGCTTCTCGATAAATGCATTGAGTTTGTTTGGTCTAGTCCTGGCGATCGGCATCGTGGTCGACGACGCGATCGTGGTGGTGGAAAACGTCGAGCGCAACATCGCCGAGGGACGCTCGCCGCGCGAGGCGACCTACCAGGCGATGAAGGAGGTCACGAACCCGATCATCGCGATTGCGCTCGTGCTCGTGGCGGTGTTCGTGCCGCTCGCCTTCATCAGCGGCCTGTCGGGCCAGTTCTACAAGCAGTTCGCGCTGACGATCGCGATCTCGACGGTGATCTCGGCGATCAACTCGCTGACCCTTTCACCAGCGCTCGCCGCACTATTGTTGAAGAATCATTCAGAACAGAAGAACTGGTTCTTCCGCGGCTTCAACAAGTACTTCGGCGCCGCCGCAGCAGGCTATAGCCGGAGCGTGGGCGGCGTGCTCTCGCGCAAGACGCTGATGATGGGCATGTACGTGGTGCTGCTCGCCGTGACGGGCGTGCTGTTCCGGGCGGTGCCGGATGGCTTCGTGCCGCAGCAGGACAAGCAGTACCTGATCGGCTTCGCGCAGCTTCCCGACGGCGCCACGCTCGACCGCACCGAGGACGTGATGCGGCGCATGGGCGAGATCATGATGAAGCAGCCCGGCGTCGAGAACGCGGTCGGGTTCCCAGGGCTTTCGATAAACGGCTTCACCAACAGCTCGAACTCCGGGATCGTGTTCGCGGCGCTCAAGAGCTTCGACGAGCGCAGGCAACCGCACCTGAGCGGCGGCGCGATCGCCGGGAGCCTCAACAAGCAGTTCGCCGCGATCCAGGACGCCTTCATCGTGATCTTCCCGCCGCCGCCAGTGCAGGGGCTCGGCACGACCGGCGGCTTCAAGCTGTACCTCGAGGACCGCGCGTCGCTCGGCTACGAGGCGCTCGACCAGGCGACCAAGGCGTTCTTGATGAAGGCCTATCAGACGCCGGAGCTCGCGGGACTCTTTTCG
>DATIEU010000132.1:0-6525 GCA_035455565.1 Steroidobacteraceae bacterium
ATCCGCGAGCTCGGAGTAGGTTCCTTCGAGCTTGCCGAAGATCGTCCCCGAGGGCATATCGAGCGGGTTGCGCGTGATCACGTTCACGGTGCCGCCGATGCCGCCCTCTTCGAGGTCCGCCTGGCTGGTCTTGTAGACGACCGTCTGTGAGATCAGGTCGGCCGGCAGCATGAGGTAGTTGAAGCTGCGCGTGGTGTCGAGCTGATCGAGGACGAACCAGTCGGCGGTCGACAGCGAATGGCCGTTGAGCAGCGTCTTGGTCAGCTCATCGGCTGTGCCGCGTATGTTGACGCGCTCGCCCTCGCCGAACTCGCGGTTGATGACGACGCCAGGCACGCGTTGCAACGCTTCGGCGAGGTTCTTGTCGGGAAACTTGCCGACGTCCTCGGCGCTGATCGCATCGACCACGCCGATGGCGTTGCGCTTGACCTGGATCGCCTGCTCGTGGCTGTAGCGGATGCCCTTCACGAGCACCTCGCCGATGACCTGGTCGGACGCATCCTGCGCCTGGGCGGGTGCCATGACGCCGAGGCCGGCCAGCGCGCTCGCCGACAGGATGGCCTTCACTTCCCTCTTGATGGATCTGCGAGAACTCATGTTGTCCCCCTTGTTCGCGTGTTTCGATTTCATTGCTGGTGTCCGCTGTGGTTGTCGAAATACCAGCTGGCGGCACCGATCACGCCGAGCTGGCCGTGTTCTACGAGCTTCACCGGTACGCGCTCCAGGAGGCTGCGCATCGGGCTGGTTCCGAGGAACCGCTCGAGGAAGCTGCTCTGGAGCAGGAAATTCTTCATGCGTGGCAGCACGCCGCCGGCGAGATGCACGCCGCCGTGCGCGCCGAAGAAGAGCGTGAGCTGGCCTGCGACGCTGCCCAACACGCCGCAAAAGACTTCGAGCGCCTGCGTGGCGTGCGGCTCCTGGTCATCCAGTGCCGCGGCCGAGAGCTCCGCTGGCGTCCGATAGATGGGGCGCTCGCCGCGGATCGCGCAGAGCGCCGTGTGTACGTTCACCAGGCCCGGGCCGGAAACGACGTTCTCGATGGACACGTGCGTCATGCGCGTGCGCAGCGCCTTCAGGATCTCGATCTCGAGGTCCGTCGTCGGCGCGAAGGCCACCTGCCCCGCTTCGGTATTGATGACGATGGGATGGTCGTCGCCGGGCAGCAGCACCGCGGCGCCGAGACCGGTGCCCGGACCCATCACGAGCATCGGGCCCCGCGCCGGCGGTGAGGAAGCCTTGCTGATCAGCGTCACGTCGCGCGGCGCGAGGAACTGCGTGCCGTAGGCGATCGCGGCGAAGTCGTTGATGAGCGCGAACTGATCGAAGGCGAACTGGCCGCGCAGCTCCGCGAGGGAAACCGGCCATGGCAGGTTCGACTGCAGCATGGTGTCGCCGAGTGGATAACCCGCGCTCGCGATCGCGATGCCGCCGACGCGCTGACCATTCAGGGTCGAGAGAAAGTCGCTGACGATCGCGCCGAGACTCGGATGATCCGCGCACACGTATTGGCGAAACTCCCGCACCTCGACGCTGCGCGCGCCGTCCGCGCCCGCGTGCACCAGCCCGAGCCGGGCATAAGTACCACCGATATCGGTGGCAATGATGGGAGCCTTATTGCTCGCCACAGATCGCGCCTCGATTCGAAAAGGGACTGATCCCACGTCGAGCACCAAATTCGCGTGGGGCGGATCATTGTCCCAATTTGACATCGATGTCAAGCGTTGCTAAAAGCGTGTCGTTGTTGCGACTACCGGTGTCAGGGTGCGAATAAAGCCTGTTTTCGCCGTGTTTTTAGCACTGCAGCACCGTCCTCGACTTGTTGTGCTGCAATGACGCGAGCTGCGTTCCGGTGCGCTCTAAGCCAGCCGAAATGTCAATTTTGACAACGTTGACAAAGAGATGCGCCGCAAACCGGATAAGGTCAGAATCCTTCGCCAGGGGGTGTTGAGCCATGTCGACCAGTCAACTGCCGCAGAGCGGGCGCCAGTACGTGATGTCGATCTTCATCATCGGCGCGTTGTTCTTCGTATTCGGCTTCGTCACGTGGCTCAACGGGCCACTGATCACCTTTGTGAAGCTCGCCTTCGACCTCGACACCGACGCGAAGGCGTTTTTGGTGACCACCGCGTTCTATCTCTCGTACTTCTTCCTCGCGCTGCCCTCCTCCTGGGTGCTGGAGCGCACCGGCATGAAGAAGGGCATGGCGCTCGGCCTGCTGGTCATGGCGGTCGGCAGTTTCCTGTTCGGCACCTACGCGACCGCGCGCCACTATCCGCTCGCGCTGCTCGGGCTGTTCGTGATCGGCTCGGGGCTCGCGCTGTTGCAGACCGCCTCGAATCCATACATCAGCATCATTGGCCCGATCGAGAGCGCGGCGCGGCGCATCAGCATCATGGGCATCTGCAACAAGGCCGCCGGCATCCTGAGCCCGATCGTGCTCGGCACTTTCGTGCTGCATGGGATCAACGAGCTCGAGAGCATGGTGAGCGCGGCCGGGAGCGTCGCGGAACGCGAGGCGATCCTCAATCAGTTCGCCGCGAAAGTGTATGTGCCGTACCTGGTCATGGCGGGCATCCTGGTGTTGCTCGCCATCTGGATCATCAAGTCGCCGCTCCCGGAGATCCGCGCGGCCGAAGCGAATCCGCCCGCGAACGTCGGGGGTGCGCAGAAAACGAGCCTGTTCCAGTACCCGCACCTCTGGCTCGGCGCGCTCTGCATCTTCGTGTACGTGGGCGTCGAGGTGCTCGCGGGTGACGCGATCGGCACCTATGGCAAGGGGTTCGGAATTCCCACCGACGAGACCAAGTACTTCACGGCCCTCACGCTCTCCGGAATGCTGCTGGGCTACGTGATCGGCGTGATCTCCATTCCGCGCTTCATTTCGCAGGAACAGGGGCTCGGCATTTCGGCGCTGCTGGGGATCCTGTTTGCGATCGCTGCCTACCTGACCGAGGGCTACGTTTCGGTGGGCTTCGTCGCCGCGCTCGGACTGGCGAATGCGCTCATGTGGCCCGCGATCTTCCCGCTCGCAATCCGCAACCTCGGCCGCCTCACCGAGAAGGGTTCGGCGATCCTCATCATGGGCATCGCGGGCGGCGCGATCCTGCCCAACCTGTTCGCCGTGCTCAAGGAACACTACGACTTCCAGGCCGTGTTCCTCGCGATCGCCGTGCCCTGCTACGTCTACATTCTCTACTACGCGCTGAAGGGCCATCGGGCCGGCCAGCCGGAGAGTTCGAAGTCGGGCTCTGCCCTGCAAAGCGCCTGACAGCCATGCGCTGATACCGCCCGCAATTGCGCGGGCGGGCGAGTGCCCGCAACGGAGCTGTGATAAAAGTCGACGTAGGCTCAACCAAGGGCGTGTGGTGCAGAAGGCGACGATCAAAGACGTAGCGAAGCGATCGCGTGTCTCGCCCAAGACCGTGTCGCGCGTCATCAACAACGAGCCTGCGGTGCGCGAACGCACGCGCGGCCGGGTGCTCGAGGCCATTTCGGCGCTCAACTACCACCCGGATTTCTCCGCGCGGAACCTGCGCAGTGCCAAGTCGTACGCCCTCGGGCTCGCCTACGACAACCCGAACCCCTACTACGTCATCAGCGTGCAGAGCGGCGTGCTCTCGAGCTGCCGCGAGACCGGCTTCGGTTTGCAGATCCACCCGTGCAACGGCGCGTCACCCACGATCGCCGAGGAATTGCTCGATCTCGCGCGCCGCTCGCGCCTCGCCGGCCTGATCCTCGCACCACCGATGTCGGAGCGGCCTGAGCTCATCAAGTACCTGAGCTCGAACGGCGTGCACCTGGTGCGCATCATCTCGGCAGCAGAAGATCCGAAGGACGGCTTCGCCTGCGTTTATGTCGATGACCGCGACGCCGCCTTTGCGATCACCGAGCACTTGATCCAGCTCGGACATGAGCGCATCGGGTTCCTATGGGGCGGCACCGCGCACCTGTCGAGCTTCGAGCGCTACAAGGGCTATCAGCTCGCACTCCAGCGCTACGGCATCAAGGAAGACCCGGCGCTCGTGCTTCCCGGCGACTACTCGTTCGACGATGGCTTCCGCGGCACGCGCAAGCTCCTGTCTCTCGAGCCCCGCCCCACCGCCATCTTCGGCTCGAACGACGAGATCGCCGCTGGCGCGCTGGTCGCCGCCAAGTCGATGGGTGTCGACGTTCCCAACCAGTTATCGATTGCCGGCTTCGAGGACAGCCCGTTCTCGCGGCAGTCCTGGCCGGCACTCACCACCGCGCGCCAGGCGACCGAAGAAATCGCCCGGGCCGCAACGCTCCTGCTGATCGCGGAGCTGCGCCCGAACAGCGTGAGCCACCACAACATCGTGGGCCGCAGCCGCGGCTTCACGCCCGAGCTCGTGGTGCGCGGCTCGACCGCGCGCGCCCCCTCCTCGGCCGGCTGACCGGCTAATACCAGTTCAGGGTTCAGGCGCTGCACGGGAGCCGCGGCTCGCAGCGGCGCTGCCTCCAGATCCGCCTTATCAAAGTGGTCTGATAGTGGTATGCTACCACTTGTCGTTCGATGAACACCTACCTCAAGCAACTGCGCTCCCTCACCCGCAAGGACGGCGTGGATCCCGCACCCATGTACGCGCGGCTCGAGCGCGCCCTGCAACTGGCGATCGCCAATGGCGATCTTGCGCCGGGACAAGCCCTGCCTGCTGAGCGCGAACTTGCCCGGCTCACCTCGCTCTCGCGCGTCACGGTGCGCAAGGCGCTGGCCGGCCTCGTCGCGAAAGGCTTGCTGATCTCACGCCACGGCTCCGGTACGTTTATCGCCGAGCCCATTTTGAAGTCGACCTCGCGGCTCACGAGCTTTACCGACGACCTGCGGGCACGCGGCCTCAATCCACGCTCCAAGTTCCTCGAGCGCAGCGTGGGTGAAGTGACGCCCGAGGAAGCGATGGCGCTCAACCTGTCGCCGGGGGCACGCGTGGTGCGCTTGCATCGCCTGCGTCTTGCGGATGACGCCCCGCTGGCACTGGAGCGCAGCACGGTGCCGCAGGCGATCCTGCCTGATGCGCAACGCGTTACCGGATCTCTGTATGAGGCGCTCGACAAGCTTGGCCTGCGCCCGCAACGCGCTCTGCAACACCTGCGTGCGGTGAGCTGCGATGCGGAGAGTGCGCGGCTTCTCAAGGTGCAGCGAGGCGCGCCCGGTCTGCTCATCGAGCGCCGCGCGTTCCTGGCGGATGGCCGCGCGGTAGAGTTCACGCGCTCGCTCTATCGCGGCGACGCTTATGACTTCGTCGCGGAGCTGCACCATGAATGAGATGACGCAGATGTTCCGCGAGGCAGGCGAAAGCCCGACTGTGGTCACGCGCCAGCTCGCCGAGAACGAGGCACAGGTGCGCGAGCTCGGCGAACGCCTGCATCGCTCCCCGCCGCACTTCATCATGACCGGGGCACGTGGCAGCTCCGATCACGCCGCGACCTTCGCGAAGTACGTGTTCGAGACGCGCCTCGGCATTGCCACGGCTTCGGCGGCACCGTCGGTCAGTTCGCTCTATGGCGCATCCCAGAATCTCTCCGGCGTGCTGTTCTTCGCCATCTCGCAATCCGGGCGAAGCCCCGACCTGCTGCAACAGGCCGAGGCTGCCCGGACGGCGGGCGCGACCGTCGTGGCGCTGGTCAATGAGGCCGATTCGCCGCTCGCGGCGAGCGCCGAGTTCGTCATTCCGCTGCGGGCCGGCGCGGAGCGCAGCGTCGCCGCCACCAAGAGCTACATCGCCTCGCTCGCCGCGATCCTGCATCTCACCGCGCGCTGGAATCGCGATCCGCGCCTCAGCAAGGCGCTCGCGGATCTGCCGACAGTGCTGCGGACGGCGTGGTCGCAAGACTGGTCGGAGGTCGTCGAGCTGCTGGTCGAGGCGCGGAATCTCTTCGTCATCGGGCGTGGCCTGGGCCTGGGCATCGCGCAGGAAGCGGCCTTGAAGCTCAAGGAGACCTGCGGCCTGCATGCCGAAGCTTTCAGCGCTGCCGAGGTCATGCACGGCCCGATGACGCTGGTGACCTCGGGTTTCCCGGTGCTGGCATTCACGCAGGCGGACGAAACGCGCACGGGCATGATGCGGCTGGTCGAAGAATTTCGCGCGCGGGGTGCGCCAGTGCTGGTGGCCGAACCGGGCGATGCACAGCCCGGTCACCTGCACGTGCCCGCGATCGGCGATCCAGCCTGCACACCGGTGCTCGCGATCCAGACGTTCTATCGGGTGGTGAACACACTCGCGCTGCGCCGCGGCCGTGATCCCGACGCGCCGCCCAATCTGCGCAAGGTGACGGAGACCGTGTGACACGCAAGGCGCTCGTCAACGGTCGCGTGCTTACCGAACGCGGCTTCGTCACCGACCGCGCGGTGCTCGTAAACGGTGCCCGCATCGTCGATGTCGTGGCGCGAAAGGCAGCACGCCGCGCACAAGAAGTGCACGACCTCGACGGCCGCTACCTCCTGCCCGGCTTCATCGACTGCCAGGTGAACGGCGGTGGCGGCGTGTTGTTCAATGACGATCCGACCCC
>DATIEU010000133.1:0-2411 GCA_035455565.1 Steroidobacteraceae bacterium
CCCGGGCCGCAAGAACCGGATGGATTGCCCGCACCGATCGGGGCACGATCTGCACATGAAGCTCCTGTATCAGACCCATTCGCCTTACGCCCGCAAAGTGCTGGTGTTTGCACACGAAGTCGGACTCGCAACGCGCATCGACGTCGTACATCACGAAACGAGCCCGACGCGCCGCAACGAGGAAGTCTACGCCGCGAATCCGCTGGGCCAGGTGCCCGTGCTCATTCGTCCCGGACTGCCAGCGCTCTTCGACTCGCGGGTCATTTGCGGTTATCTCGATACGTTGCATGACCAGCGCCGGCTGATTCCGCCGGAAGGCGAAGATCGCTGGCGGGCGCTGCGCCTGCAGGCAGTGGCGCAGGGATTGGCCGAAGCCGGCGGCGCGATTCGATGGGAGACGGTGCGCCGGCCCAAAGAACTGCAATACCCGCCGTTACGCGACGGGCACGCGCAAAAGCTGATCGCGGCCTACGACTGGCTCGAGCGGGAACTGGACGTGCGCTCACCGCTGCATATCGGCCACATCGCACTCGCGACTTCGCTCAGCTGGCTCGAGTTCCGCGAGCTGCCAACCTTTCGTGAGCAGCGACCGCGCCTCGTCGCCTGGTTCGACGAGTTCGGGACGCGACCTTCCATGCGGGCGACCCCACTAGCGGGTGAGACGCACGACTGACTGAGCGGTCGTGAGCCTGTCAGTGTCGCGCTGCAGCCGAAGACGACGGGCCACTCGCGAACCGTTCCGCGCGCAGTGTATCCGGATGCTTCGCGCCGAGTGTGTCGGCAAGTTGCGCGACCGCCTGCTCGCCCGACGCTCTGGCGTCCGAGTACTCGCCACGCCGTTCGTGCACGCGCGCCATCAGCAGAAGCGACTGCCCCGCGAGGCTCGAATGCGGCTTGTCGCCTTGTAATCCACGCGACACCTCGAGAGCGCGACTCGCGTCGGCCATCGCGGCGTCGGTTTTGCCCGCGCGCAGGAAGACGTCGCCGCGAAAGTTGAGCACTCGCACCAGGGGCGCCACCGCCATCTGTCGCCCGTCAAAGAACGCGACGATGTCGCCGAGTCCGGCGATGGCCTCCTGGAAGTGCCCATGCTCGGCTGCGATGCGCGCCCTTAGCTGCTGAATGGTCTTCGCCGGAACGCTGTCGGGCGCAACGGTCTTGCCGACTTCCGCTGCAATTTCGGCAAGCTCGAGCTCCGCTCGCGGGACATCGCCCATGGTGACGTACATGTTGGCGCGACTCGCACGGCTGCCGATGCGCACGCCCGCGTTACCCGCTCGCGTGGCGGAATCGATCGCTCGGCTGTACGCCTCGAGCGCTTCCGGATAACGCGCGAGGGTGGCAAGCGCGAAGGCGCGATTGAGCAGCAGGTAGGGCGGCGGCTCGCCGCCAATCGAACGATCCACCGCAATCCGCAGTGCCTCGTCATATTGCTCGAGCGCATGGCGCGTGTCGCCGGCGGCGAAACTCGCAATCCCCCAATTGTTACGGATGAAGAAGACGCTCGGGCTCTCGCCCCGCCCCATCCTGATGTGCTTGTCGAGGGCTTCGGCGTAGAAGCGTTCGGCATCGGCGTTGCGACCCGCGAGGTAATGTGCGGCGGCGATGTCGGCGAGCAATTGCGCTTCGACGTCCGGCTTCGGAATCGGCGACTCCCTGAGCCGGGCCTGAGCTCGCCGGGCATACTCGAGCGCGGCCTGCGGATCGAACGTGTTCTGGGCGATGTAGGCGCGATCGCGCAGGCATTGAACCGCTGCCAGCGGATAGGCCTGACTCGAGATGAGCCCCTGCTCGATGAGCTGCCCCGCATCCGCCGGCCGGCCGAGGAGCGACGCCGCGTATGCGCTCTCGCAGAGGAGCACGGAGCGCAACTCCGCATCGGTCGTCGTCGCCGTCAGCTCGAGCGAACGCTTGAGCAGAACTTCCGCTTGTGCGGGCTTGCCCGAGCTCAGGTAGTAGCCGGACAACATGCCGAGAATCGCGGCGCGATGCTCCGGGATGCTCTCCTCGTTGATCAGGATCGACTGGCTCCGCTCGATGAGATCGGCAACGCGCACCGGCTGATCGGCCGGAGCGACCTCGGTGAGCATGCTCGTGACGAAGTCGACCACGGCCGCGTTGCGTGCGGCGAGCGACAGCGCGCGATCGCGTTGCCGCGTGGCCTCGACGGCTTGTTGCACCGAGACGATGGCCGCCGCGACGGTCGTCACCAGCACGATGGCGGTGGCAACGACCGCGAGCTTGTTGCGCGCCACGAACTTGGTCGCCCGATAGGTGAGCGAATCGGGCCGTGCGTTCACCGGCTCGTGGTTCAGGTAGCGGCGCAGATCCTCAGCGAAGGCCTCCGCCGTGAGATAGCGCTCGACGGGCGATTTCTTGAGCGCCTTGAGAACGATGTTGTCGAGGTCCCC
>DATIEU010000134.1:0-6172 GCA_035455565.1 Steroidobacteraceae bacterium
TCGAGGCCGACGTCGCGCAAATGAGTGCATGCGACACCGCGGAGCCGCACGTCGATCGCCATACCCTTGAGATGCAGGCTCCGGCGCGCCACCCCGCCGCCCTGCTCGCGCAGCATTTCGTTCGAAGTCGCGGAGCGAAATCCCGAGATCACCTCGAACATCGGGTCGGCATGGCAGGTTCCGGCGACGGAGTGCAAGACGTCGAACAGCGCCGGATCGATCGTGCCGATTTCGCCGCTGCGATGGTCGCGCAGGAGGCGATTGAGTTGCGCCAACGCGTCGGTCACGTACGCACCGTCGGCAAAGTACGCGATCTCGAGCGACTCATCGGTGTGCGTGTTGAGTAGCGCAATCCGCCGGGTTTGGGTGGTGGCGGCCTCCGCATGGCCGGCGTAGCGCGCCAGGAAAAGCGCCGGCGCGGCGATCACCGCGCTCTTCAGCACGTGACGGCGCGTCAGAATTCGGGGGTACTTCGGCATGGGGCGCAGTCTGTGGGGTCCGAGGGGCTATTTCCGGATGGGCATCACAGTCCCGGTATCACCCGGTGTCAAGTTGACGCTCACGACGCGAGCCCGCGGGAAGAAGTTGAAATCCGTGGCGCTCGCCCAGGTGTAAGCACCCATCGCGCGGCCGACGATCAGGTCACCCACCTTGAGCTCCGGCAGCGACACGTTCTCGTTGACGACGTCGATGCTGTCGCAGGTGGGACCCGCGACGACCGACGGGAAGCGCTCGGGAGAGGCACGCAAGGAGTCGATCGCGTAGCGGGCATGGTCGAAGAGCTGTCCGCTGTAGGAGCCGTACAGGCCATCGTCCAGGTAATACCACCACAAACCGTCGCGACGGGCACGGCCCATGACGGTCGCGACGCCGATGGCAGCCGGTGCCGCGATATAGCGCCCCGGCTCGGAGATGATGCGAATGTCCGCGGGCACGCGCGCCAGGGCCTCCCGCAGCGGCGCACAGAACTCCTCGATCGGAATCACGGGCTTCACGTAATCGACCGGGAAGCCGCCGCCGATGTCGAGCATGTCGATCTCGGCGAGCTTTTCGCGGCGCGCGCGCTCGATGAGGCCGATGCAGACCTCGATCGCCTCCACGTGCTTGGCGGGATCGACCGCCTGCGAGCCCACGTGGAACGAGAAGCCGCGCACCCGCACGCCCAGCCGGCGCGCTTCCTTGAGCAACGCGGGCGCGTCGTCGGGATCGCAGCCGAACTTGCGCGACAGGTCGCACACCGCGTCCGGGCTGCGGAACGAGATGCGGACCAGGAGCCGTGCGCGGCTGCGATAGCGCGCGAATTTGGCGATTTCGTCGGGGTTGTCGACCACGAAAGTATCGATCCCGTAGGCGAGCGCATCGCGAATGTCGCTGTCACGCTTGATGGGGTGCGTGTGGACGCAGCGCCGCGGCTCGATACCGAGCTCGCGCACGATGCCCACTTCACCGCTCGTGGCGAGATCGAAACAGGCGCCGATCTCGGCGAGCGTCGCGACCACCGCGGGATGCGGCAGCGGCTTGAGCGCGTAGAACAGGTCGACGCCCGGCAGCGCCGCCTGCAAACGCTGGTACTGCTGGCGGACGCGCTCGCAGTCGATGATGAGGAGCGGCGAGCCGAACTCCCCCACGAGCCGCTTGATCTGCGCGGGCGTGAAGGGGTCGATCGGCACCTGCGGCGCAGGGGCCGCGAGCGGCTTGCGGGTCCTGAGGGCGGTGGCCATCGGGTGCGGTGTTTCCTCCAAAGTCAAAGGGGTCAGACCCGTCGAGCCTGACCCCGTTCAAGGCGCGGATTCTAGGGAAATCGCGCCGCCATGCAAGTGCCTGAGCGGCTAAGTGAAGCGATCGAGCGAGTAGGGAGCCAGGTCGATGGCAGGCGTGCCGCCCATGACGACATCGGCGAGCGCGCGTCCCGAGCCTGCGGCCATCGTCCAGCCGAGATGGCCATGCCCGGTATTGAGATAGAGATTGCCGATCGGCGTGCGCGACACGATCGGCACACCATCCGCCGACATCGGGCGCAGCCCGGTCCACGGCGCGATGTCGTCGCGCGAGACGCGCGCCGCGATCTGCGGATAGGTGCGCGACAGCAGTCGCACGAGGTTTTCGACGCGTCCCGCCGGCAGCGTCAGGTCATGCCCGGCAAATTCCGCGGTGCCGGCAACGCGGAGGTTGCGGCCGAGCGGCACGGCGACCGCATGCAGCTCTTCGTCGAGGATCGGGATCCGCGGGCCTTCGAGCCCCGCGGGCAGGCGCACGGAAATGGAGTAGCCCTTGACCGGTGCCACGGGAAGCCGGATCCCGGTGGGAGCGAGCAGTTGCGGGCTGTAGCTCCCCGCCGCCACGACCACGGAATCGCCGGCCACGCTACCGTTCTCGGTTTGCACGCGGGCGAGCTGAGCGCCATTCGCCTCGATGCCCGTGACGTTCGTGCCATAGCGGAAAGTCACGCCACGGCGTGTTGCCACCGCCGCCAGCGCCTCGCAATAGCGGTAGGCATCGCCATGTTCGTCGGCGGGATAGTGGATCGAGCCGATGAGCTCGGAGGCGATCGGTCGCAGCGCGGGTTCGAGCTCGACGGTAGCCTCACGCTCGAGGGCGCGCGAGGTGATGCCGTACTCGCGCAACCAGTCGGCCATGGCGCGCGCCTCGTCGAAAGAATGGGCACTGCGGATCAGCTTGAGCGTGCCGACCTCGCCGTGATCGAAACTCATCCCGTCGACACTGCGCATCGCCTGCAACGTCGCCAGCGAATACTTGGCGAGCTGCACGTTGGCGAGTGTGTTGGCGCGAAAGCGCGCAGCGTTTGACTCACGCAGGAAGCGCATGCCCCAGCGGGCGAGGCCAGGCAGCGCGGTGGGCCTGAGGAGCATTGGCGAGTCTTCGCGCCCGAGCCAACCCAGCAGCTTCCACAGCACGCCCGGGGCGTTCCACGGATCGGCCATGCTCGGTGTGAGCAGTGCGCCGTTCGCAAAGCTGGTTTCGCGTCCGGGCCCCGCGGCGCGCTCGAGCACCGTGACCGTGGCACCCAGTTCGCGCAGCCAGTAAGCGGTGCTCACCCCGAGGAGCCCACTGCCGATCACGACGACGTGCATGTGGGCACAATGCCACAACGGTGCCCGCGCGGCACCGTTGCGACACCAGATCAGGAAACGCGACGCAGCTCCGTCGCTTTGCGGGCGCGTGCCGCCCGGATGCGATGCATGGCCATGTCGTCGGCGACCTGGTTGGACGGACGTTCCTCGCGCATCGCCTGGATCAGGACCAGGCGCGTGGTCTCGTAGATGCCGTTCACGCGCGACCACACTTCGCGCTCGTCGTGACCGCCCAGGTATTCGAGCCCGGCGCTCATGATGCCGCCCGCGTTGACCACGTAGTCGGGAGCATAGAGGATGCCGCGCGCGAGCAGGTCGGTACCGACCGTGTCCGTCGCCAGCTGGTTGTTGGCTGCGCCCGCGATGACCGGCGCCTGCAGGCGCGCGACGCTCTCGTGCGTGAGCACGGCGCCGAGGGCACAAGGCGCGATCACATCGACCGCCTCGAGCAGCACGTCATCCGGCGACACGATACGTGCGCCAAATTCCTTCGCGGCGCGCTCGGCATTGTCGACACGCACGTCGGCGACGACCAGCTTCGCGCCGGCGCTGTGCAGCAGCTTGCAGAGGTGATAACCCACCTGCCCAATGCCCTGCACCGCGACCTGCAGTCCGTCGAACGAGGTGCGCCCGAGCTTCAGCTCCACCGCAGCACGCATGCCGAGGAAAACGCCGAACGCCGTCTTGGGCGCAGGATTGCCGCCCGCCGATCCGCCGCGCTGCTTGCGGCCCGAAACGTGCCGCGTCTCGCGCGCCAGGATCTCGACGTCGCTTTCGCAGATGCCGACATCCTCGGCAGTGACGTAGCGCCCGCCCAGGCGCTCGACGCAACGCCCGAAGGCGCGCAAGAGCGGCTCGCTCTTGTCGTGCTGGGCATCGCCCAGGATGACCGACTTGCCGCCGCCGAACGGGAGTCCCGCCATCGCGTTCTTGAAGCTCATGCCGCGCGACAGGCGCAGCACGTCTTCGAGCGCGGAGTCTTCGGTCGCGTACGGCCACATGCGGCAACCGCCCGCGGCCGGGCCCAACGCCGTGCTGTGGATGGCGATGATGGCCTGGAGGCCGCTCTCCTCATCGTGGAAGAACGAAACGCTCTCGTGACCTCGGAAAGCGTCGGCGCGAAACACCATGTGGAAATCTCCGCAAGCAGCACGGGCACTGCGCCGGACAAGGTATTTCATTCCTGGCGCAATATTCTTGCGAAGTGACCCCAAACTAGACTATTTCTAAGTATTGTATTGCGTTACTTACCTTGTTCTGGGATTCTTGTTCCACAAGTCGGCGATCAGCAGCACGTATGGACCGCATAGACCTTCGCATCCTCGCCCTGCTGCAAACCGACGCATCGCGCTCCACCGCGGAAATCGCCGAAGCCGTAGGGCTCTCGCCGTCGCCCTGCTGGCGACGCATCGCGCAGCTCGAACAACAGGGTGTCATCCGCCGCCGGGTGGCGTTGCTCGATCGCGAGCGGCTCGATCTCGGGGTCACGGTGGTCGTGCAGGTCCGCCTGACCACGCATGGCCGCCAATCGCTGGTCGATTTTGAGGAACGGGTGCGGGAGCTGCCCGAGGTCACGCAGTGCTTCACGGTAATGGGCGCCATCGATTTCGTGCTGATCGTGGTCACTACCGACATCCGGGCGTACGAGCGCCTGATGCGTGAGCGCCTGTCGCAGCTGCCTGGCGTGCAGGCGATCGAATCGAACATCGTCATGTCCGCGATCAAGGACACGACCGCGCTGCCGCTCGAGCTGGTGAAGCCCGCCGACGAGACCGAGAGCCCGGCGCGACGACCGTCACAGCGTTGAGAGCTGCGTCCATGATGCAAGCAATGAACTGCTAGAGTCGCGGCCGATGTCCGCTCCGCACGCCGCTGCCGACGCCGGTCATGAGCTCGCGATCCTGCTGCGATCGCGCATTCCGCTCGTCGTCATCGAAAGTCGCGACGAGGCGCGTGTGCTCAAGCTGCTCGCGGCGTTGTCGGTGCGGCTCGCACCGAAAGCCCACATGCCGATGTTCCAGTGGACCCTTACGGACGGACTGCGGCGTATCGATGTGGATCTCGGCGTCGCGCAACGGCACAACGCCGAGCCGCTCGAAGTGCTGCGCCACATCCGCGCCACCGCCACCCCCGGTGTCTACATACTGGTCGACTTCCACCCCTTCCTGACCGAGCCGGTTCATGTGCGGCTGCTCAAGGACATCTGTCTCTCATACGACCAGGTGGCGCGCACCCTCGTGTTGTTGAGCGACGCGATCAACCTGCCGCACGAGCTCGAGTCCTTCAGCGCACGCTTCGAAGTGAGCGTTCCGGATCGCGACGAGCGCCGCGCGCTGATCGAGAGCGTCGCGCAGGAATGGAGGGCCGCCAACCCGGGGAGTCGTGTCAAGGCCGATCCGCGCGCCCTCGAGTTGCTGGTCGAAAACCTCGGCGGCCTCACGACCAGCGACACGCGCCGGCTCGCCCGCAAGGCGATCTTCGACGACGGCGCGCTCTCGCACGCAGATCTGCCGGCGACCACGCAGGCCAAATACGAGCTCCTCAATCGCAGTGGTGTCTTGAGCTACGAGCACGACACCGCGAAGTTCGCCGACGTCGGCGGCCTCGAGCGGCTCAAGACCTGGCTGAAGCATCGCAAGCCCGCCTTCGACGGCACCGCGCCCGACCTCCAGGCACCGAAGGGAATGTTGCTCCTGGGCGTCCAGGGCTGCGGCAAGAGTCTCGCGGCGCGCGCCGCCGCGGGCGTGTTCCAGGTGCCACTGCTGCGGCTCGATTTCGCCGCCGTTTACAACAAGTGGCACGGCGAATCGGAGCGCAACCTCCGCGACACGCTGAAGACTGCCGAGCTCATGGCCCCGTGCGTATTGTGGATCGACGAGATCGAGAAGGGCGTCGCGACGGGTGACGGCGACAGCGGCACGTCACGCCGTGCGTTGGGAACCTTCCTCACCTGGCTCGCGGAAAAAAAGACCGCGACCTTCGTCGTGGCGACGGCCAATGACATCTCGGCACTGCCGCCCGAGTTGATCCGCAAAGGCCGCTTTGACGAGATCTTCTTCGTCGATCTGCCGCAAGCCGAG
>DATIEU010000135.1:0-16096 GCA_035455565.1 Steroidobacteraceae bacterium
TATTTGCAGGCCTCATCGCTCATTCAGCGGGCGACCGCGGAGAATCTGCGCACTGCGCAGGAACTACTGCGGCAGGCGACCACCCGCGATCCACGATTCGCGCGAGCCTACGCTGCGTTGGGTAGTAGCCATTTGACCGCGGTCTGGACGGCGCTGACCCCTGACGCGGACGCGCTGACCAAGGCCGAGGAAGCAGGACGACGCGCTCTGTCGCTCGATCCCGACCAACAGGTAGCGCGTGTTGTCCTGGCTCAGGTCCACACGGTGCGAGGAGACTGGCTATCGGCGCACAAGGACTTTCAGACGGCTTTGTCGCTGAGCGATGCCAATCCGCAATTACACGGCTGGTATGGGGTGTTCCTGATGACGGTGGGCCATCTCAACGAGGCACTGCGCGAAACCCGTAAGGCCGATCGACTGGCGCCCGGCATCGCGATCCAAAAGAATCAGTTGGGGGTGATTCTTTCTCTGATCGGGTCGGACACCGAGGCGCTGAGCCACATGGAGCAGGCGGTCAACTTGGGCATTGCATCTGACACGCTTCCACAGCCGCTTGTCCGTTCGCACGCTGCATTTCGGCGTGGTGACGTGCGGAAGGCGGCTGCTCTGATGACCCTAGCCCTACCTGAGAGAGTCTGCCAGGCAGGGGGAGCAAAAACAGTCGAATTGATCTACTCGGCGTTGGTTGACTCCAGCCGCAAGGCAGACGCGATCGATGGGCTGCGAGAGTTGCGCGCGAACGCACCGGGAATGGACACGAGTCTCATGATGATCCTCGCGATTCAGTGGTACACGACGCTCGGCGCATTGGACGATGCATATGAGGCTGCGGGCGAAGCACTCGACGCGCGCAGCTCGGGGGACATCGGGGCGATTTGGGGTCCTCTTTGGCTACCTGAGTTGCGCCCGTTCCGCCAGGATCCGCGCTTTCAAGACGTGTGTGCGCGCATGAATTTCTTCGAGTACTGGAACCAACATGGCGCACCCGACAACCACGAGCTGCGCGCCGGCAACCTGATCTGTCACTGACCGCGCTACTGTCCGACCCAGACGGCGCGGGGGATCAACACCTGTCCTTCGAAGAGTGCGCGTGCTGTGCGCAGGATTCCCGAACGCACGACTTTGAAATCGGCGCCCGTGCCCGACACCTCGAGCGTGACGGTGAACTCGCCACTCGGATGCTCCACGGACATGATCAACGGTGAGCCGATGGGTTTCTTCACGATTCCTTCGGCAACCGATCCGGGTAGCACACAAGCGGTCGCGACACTGACTGCGCCCAGCACGCCGATCGCCGCGTGGCACTTGTGCGGGATGAACGTACGCGTGCACACGTGACCGCCAGCGCGCGGTGGCGCGATCAACGTCATCTTCGGCACGACCTTTTCGCGCACGTCGCCGAGACCCATGATCGGTCCGATCGCCAGACGCACGTTCTCCAGGCGCTTCCTGAACTCCGTGTCGGCTTCGAGCTCCTTAGGTGATTCGTAACCCGTCTTGCCCAGGGCGCTCGCCGGTATCACGACGACCGGCATACCGTTGTCGATGCAGGTGACTTCGATGCCTTCGACACGGTCGCGCACCTTGCCTGTGGGCAGGAGCGAGTCGCAGACCGAGCCCGCAGTGTCCTTGAAATCGATCTGGATCGGCGCTGCAGTGCCCGGCACGCCGGCGATTGCGGTGTCACCGTCGTAACGCACGACGCCGCCCGGCGTGAGCACTGTCGCGACCGCGGTGTTCTCGGTGTTCACCAGGTAGATCGACACCTGGGTCTTTGAATCGCGCGCGGGCACCAGGCCCTTTTCGATCGCGAACGGCCCCACGCCCGCCAGCATGTTGCCGCATGTCGGGCTGACATCGACCACCGCCTTGTCGATGCCGACCTGGGCGAAGAAGTAGTCCACGTCGATCCCGGGTCGGGTGGACTTCGACACGATGGCGACCTTGCTGGTCAGCGGCTCCGCGCCGCCGACGCCATCGATCTGGCGCGCATCCGGCGAGCCCATCACCGCGAGCAATACGCGGTCGCGCAACGCCGGATCGGCAGGCAGATCACTCGCGACGAAGAACGGCCCCTTCGAGGTGCCGCCGCGCATCAGCGTGCACGGAATCGCGGTCTGCCGGGACGTTGTCATCTCGCTAGCGATATTCGAGGCCGAGCGCCTTGAGTTTCTCGCGCATGTCGTAGATGTCGAGCCCCAGCTCGCCGGCGGCGAACCGTTTGCGTCGCTGTTCCTCGCTCGCGGCGCGCTTCTTCGCGGCTTCCGCCACCTTGGCAGCGTTAGCGCGCCGCACCGCGACCACGCCGTCATCGTCGGCGACGATCACGTCGCCTGGCTCGACGCGCAGCCCGGCACAGATTATCGGCACATTGACCGAGCCGAGGCTCGCCTTGATTGTGCCCTGCGCCCAAATGGTCTTGCTCCATACGGGGAACGGCATCTCTCGCAGCGTCGCCACGTCGCGCACGCCGGCATCGATCACTAGCGCCCGCACCCCGCGCGCCTTGAGAGAAGTCGCGAGCAGATCGCCGCAATAACCGTCGGAGCAGGGCGAGCTCGGTGCGACTACGAGCACATCGCCCTCGCGGCAGACTTCTATCGCGACGTGGATCATCCAATTGTCGCCGGGCGGCACGAGGACGGTCACCGCCGACCCAGCGATCGCTGCGCCCGGGTAGATCGGCCGCATGTACGGCGCGAGCATCCCGACGCGCTCCTGCGCCTCGTGAACCGTGGCGACGCCACACTCGCCCAGCGCGTCGATCGCGCCGTGCTCCGCTCGCGCGATTTCGCGCACTACGATGTGTTTGCTAATGGGAGTGACTCCCGGTTGGTCGAAGGCGAACGATTATAGGCAGCCCCCGGACCCGGGGCCATGTCAGGCCGGGCTGATCGGCTTGTCGCGCACCCACTGGGACAGCACCCATTTCACGCCGCTGGTGGGGGGAAGACCGGCGTGCAGCGTGTCGTAGTCGAGCGCGCCGGAGGGCTGAACGTTCGCAAACAGCAAGGCATCACCCCGCGCGCCCTTGTGGCGCAGGCCGATGCGCGGAAAGTCGGTCTCGCCGCCCGCATAATCGTCGTTCAGATAGACGAGCAGTGTCGCCACGCGTTGCCCATAGCGCTCGATTTCCTGGCGCAGGGCGGGGGTGGCGGGCTCCTGGAAGTCGCAATGCGCTTCGAACTGCTGGCCCGGCTCGTAGTGCAGGAGCTTGGCGACTTCGAAACGGCGCGAATCGATGCCCGCCGCCGCAGCGAGCCGCGCGCGGATCAGGTTCAGCACGATGTCCGCATTGCCGATGGTGTAGTCGGACTCGGTGTTGGTGCGCGTGTGCGAATGCTCGTGGCCGGCGGCGTCCTTGCGATAGATCTTGGCCCGCCGCAGGTCCTTGCGCGCGAGCTCGATCAGCCAATCGCACTCGGCAACGGAAGCGAACCCCTTGCAGGTGCGGATGCTGGGTGCATCGCGGAGCACCTGCACCGCGGGCGAAGTCGTCCACGCGGTGACATCGACCTGGCCGCGGAGCGCAGACCAGTTGTGTCCGGTTGATCTCGCCAGGAATGCGAGCTCGCGTTGCGCCGGCTCCCAGCCGAGCTCGGCGGCGCGTTGCAGGCGATCCAGTGCCACGGCCAGGTTGCGCGGTTGCAGGATGCCCCATGCGGCGAGTAATGCGAGTTGCGCTGAGGCCTCGCCGTTGCCGCGGGCGGCGGCAGTCTCGAGACAAGCGATGCCTTCCTGCGGAGACGGTGCAACGCCATCGCCCATGAGCAGGCGCTTGCCCAGCGTCGTGAGCGCATGCAGATTGCCAGCGCGTGCACTGGCGCGAAGCGCGTTGATGTCGGTGGGGGCCATGCCGGTGAGACCCGGCCGAGGACTATACGCGACTGGTCCGATACCGGCAGGTCAGGGCGGTGGGATACCGAGGGCGTCCGTCGACGAGGTTTCCGGCCCGTGCTCGTTGATAGTCGTGCGGCGCAGGTCGCGCTTGTACTTGAAGACATCCCAGCCCGCGCCCCGATGCAGAGTGCAGCGGTTGTCCCAGATCACCAGGTCGCCGGGTTGCCACTTGTGTACGTAGATGAACCGCGGCTGCGTGGCGAAGCGGTGCAACTCCTCGAGGAATTGCTGCCCCTCGTCCACGGGCCAGTCGACGATGTGGCTCGCATGGTTACCGATGTAGAGCGCCGTGCGCCCCGATTCGGGGATGACGCGTACGACCTTGTGCCGCACCGGCGGCATGGCGCGCTGCATCGCCTCCGTGATCACCGTGTAGCCGGCGCGCAGGCGCGTCTTCCAGAAGTAATGCTCGGCCACGGCGTCCTGCGCGCGGGCTTTCAGGTCGGCGGGCAGCTCGTCGTAGACGGCGCGCGTATCGATGTACCACGTGTCGCCGCCTTCCGCCGGCAGGATGCGCGCCGACAGGAGCGACCACTTCGTCGACAGGCTGTTGAACGAGCTGTCGGTGTGAAATTCCTCGTTGGCGCGATTCGAGGCATGACGCAGCGACTCCGGCGGCAGGAAGTCGCCTTTCTCATCGAGGTTCGAGACGTCGTAGAGCTCGCGCCGCAGGCGTGGCTTCAGATCGCCGCGCTTCATGCCCATGTGGGGCGGCAGCTCGAGCGGACCGAACGCGCGGCTGAAGCGAATCTGCTCATCGTCGTCGATGAATTGACCGCGCACGGCGAGCACCGCGTATTTCGCCATCGCATCGTTCATCGCTGCGATCAGCTCAGGCGAAGGCGCGCTGTGCAGGTCAGCACCGATGAGCTCGGCGCCGAACAGGGGATGCAATGGCCGAATGGTGTACGGCACTGGGCGCTCTCAGGAGGCCTGCCGCGCGGCCGCCTTGCGCACTTCGACAATGCCGCGATCGGCGTCGACCTTGACCCAGTCGCCGGTCTCGATGAGATCGAGCGGGTTGCGATCGAAGTCGGTCACTGAAGGCACGCGCATCACGACGGCGCCCAGCGCCACCTTGGTGGTCATTTCGTTGAAGAGCAGCGCCTTCGGCGCGGTGCCCGCGAGGCGCGCGAAGTGAAAGACCGCCGACCACCCGGAAGAGCCCTTGGCGCCCGGGAACACCAGCACCTTGTCCTTGAAGCTGACGCCGCGCAGCTCGTGGCGCGTTTCCACCACGGTGCCAGTCATCGGGTTGACGCCACCCCAGCCCGAAATCGTCTGGTGCGTGACGAGCGCTTCGCCTTCGACGCAGCCTCCGACCACCTTGCGTCCCCGCAACACCAGGCTGCTCATGGCGGTTCTCCTTCCCAGCGCCCGGTGAGCGCCGCATTGATGCAATCGCGCGTCGTTCCGAACCAGGCTTCGATTCCCATGATCGCGGGCAGGTAATGCACCTGCTTGGCCGAATCGAGCGCGGCGACTCGCGTATTCGGCGGCAGGACCTGGCCGATCGCCGAGCACGTATCTGTGAGCAGCACGCCACCAGCGTCGCGGATGATGCGCGTCAAACCCTCGCGCTCCGCGGTGGCACGCACCGCGCGCGACGTAAATATCCACAGGTTGCAGTTCGCGCTGATGCGCTTGCCCGCGAGTAGCTGACACACCTCGCGCAGCTGTTCGAGCGCGGCGTGCGGGCAGCCGAGCATCACGTAGTCGACGTGGCGGTCGTGACCATTGGCATTGAGTGTCTCGTAGGTGCGCCGCTGCTCGGCTTTGCCGTAACGGATTGTCTCGACCGGACGCCTGGGCCCGAAGGCCGCCTCGAGTGTGGCGGCTTCCGGCGTCACGCCGACCAGGTGATACATCTCGACGCCGCCCGAAGAGGCGGCCGCGGCCCCGAAATGCTTGTAGCGCACGATCTCCGGCGTGTTGAAACGTCCTGTCAGCACCGGAATGCGCTCGCCAACCACGTCGCCCACGAAGTAGCCGAGCATCCCCCAGTCCATGATGCTCTCGACGTCGGTTTCGACCTCAATGCGGTGGGTGCCGAAGCGATTCTCGGAGCGATGCAGGCCGAAGTCGGGGATCTTGCCGGTGAGCATCGCGGCGCTCGTGCTCTCGCGCCCCTCCGTATTGGTGCGCGCACCCAGCACCGAATTGCAGTACACGACTGCGGACGATTCCATCCAGGCGCAATGCTCGCCGAACGCGGGTGTATTGCCTGCGAGATAGGGCGTGCAGGTCTTGAGAATGCGGACGTCGTGCGCCGCGGCCGCGGCTTCGCTCTCGCGGCTGACGCGTGCCAGTTCGGGTTTCGCGCCCAACACTTGCCAGTTGTCGGGATCGACACCGCCTTGCAGATGACACGTGTGCACCGTCGCGCGCGGCACCTGAACCACCTCGTCACTGTCGAGATCGAAGCGCGAGAAGATCACGTCGTATCGATCGCCGGCATCGCGGTAGTAGTTTTCGAGATAGGGCGTCGAGGAGCCGGGAACGCCTGCGACATTGTCCGTGTCGACGAAACGCTCGGCGCCGAGTGCTTCGCCATAACGCACCAGCAGCTCCATCGCCTTCTGGTACGCCTGGCCCTTCTGTCCATCGAGCATCGCGCGTTCGTCGTCGGTGAGCTTCATCGCTGCTCCTCGCGGATGCGATCGATCAGGAAGGCATGGATGGCGTCGGCATCGCGTTCCGAAAGGACATCCGCGAACGGCGGCATGCCCGGGCGCGCCCCGCGCACCACGATGTCCTTGAAGCTCGCGTGGGTCTCGGCGCTCATGTAACGCAGGTCGGGGGTCATGCCGCTCGACACCACGTTACCGCCGTGACAGATCCGGCACCACTGGCCGTAGAGCGACTTGCCGCGCGCGATCGTCTCTGCGCTGGCGGAAGAGGCGGGAGCCGCGAATACGGGCAGCGGCTCGGGAGGGGGAAGCGATGCCTTGCCACCCAGCTTGAAGGCGAGGAGGCGCGACGGCGCGTGGTGAACCGGCGTCAAGCCGCCACCGATGATGGGCATCGACCCGGCCCAGCCGGCAGCTACGGCGACGTACTGCTCGCCGTCGACCTCGTAACTGATTGGGCCGGCCACCGCGCCGGTCTGGATCGGCATCTCCCACAGCTTCGTGCCGTTGTCGGCGCGGTAGACCACGAAGCGCCCGTCGGAAGCGCCCTGGATCAGGAGATTGCCGGCCGTTGTGAGCACGCCGCCGTTCCAGGGGCCGCGATGCTCGATGCGCCACGCCTCGGCGTTTGTCACCGGGTTCCACGCCAGCAGGTAACCACGCGCGTTGTTGGGAATGATCTCGGTGACACCCGCCGGCAACTTCGCGGCGGGATTCTGCGCCAGGTTCCAGCGCATCGGCTGATGCTCGTACTTCGGCATCCGGCTGTAGACGAACGAGCTTTCCTGCGCCGGAAAGTACACGAGGCGCGTCACGGTGCTGAACGACATCGGGTGCCAGTTGTGCGCGCCGAACGGGCCCGGAGAGATCAGCTTGCCTTCCGTGTCGCTGTAGAGGTTCTGCTTGATCTCGACCGGCCGGCCGGTGGCAAGGTCGTAGTGGCTCGCCCAGTTGACCGGCACGAACGGATTGGCCGACAGCAACTTCCCGTTGGTGCGGTCGATGACATAGAAGAAGCCATTCTTGGCCGCCTGCATCAGCACCTTGCGCATCGTGCCGCCCATGTCGATATCGGCGAGCGTCATCTGCTGCACGCAGTTGTAGTCCCAGTTCTCTCCGGGCACCGCCTGGTAGTGCCAGGCATAGCTGCCATCGTCCGCGTTGATCGCGACGATCGAGCACAGAAACAGGTTGTCGCCGCCACCGGGGCTGCGCAGGTCGCGCTGCCACGGCGAGCCGTTGCCGGTGCCGATGTAGAGGAGATTCAGCTCCGGGTCGTAGGAGAACGAATCCCACGCGGTGCCGCCGCCGCCCGCGATCCACCATTCGCCTCGCCAGGTCTGCGCGGCCATTTCCATCGCAGGCGACTCGAAGCCGTCGTCGGGGTTGCCCGGCACGGTGTAGAAGCGCCACACCTGCTTGCCGGTCTCGGCGTCGTACGCGGTCACGTAGCCGCGCACGCCAAACTCGGCGCCGCCGTTGCCAATGATGACTTTGCCGTGAACGACGCGGGGCGCGCCGGTGATGGAGTAGGGCTTGGTGCGATCCGTCGTCTGCACGTCCCACACTGGTCGTCCGGTCGCGGCGTCGACGGCAATCAAGCGGCCATCCATCGTGCCGATGAAGACTTTCCCCTTCCACACCGCTGGACCGCGATTCGCGGGCCCGCAGCACATGTAGCGCAGCCACGCGCGATTCGGTTGCGGGTCGTAACGCCACAGCTCTTTGCCCGTCTTTGCGTCGAGCGCGTATAGCACGTTCCACACGCCGGTCGTGTACAGCACGCCATCGACCACGAGCGGCGTCGCTTCGATGCCGATGTGCGAGCCGAAGTCGACGAACCAGGCGAGGCCGAGCTTGCCGGCGTTGCCGTCGTTGATCTGCTTGAGCGGGCTGAAGCGATCTTCGGCGTACGTGCGCCCGTGCGTAACCCAGTTCGCCGGGTCGCTCGCTGCCGCCTCGATGCGCGTGCCATCGACATTCGCCGGGCTCGCCGGCCCGGTCGATTTCTGTCCGCTGCACGCGGCCAGCAGGAAAAGCACGACCGAGACGGACACCGGGTGTGCCCGCCGACAGCGGCGGTCCCTGTGTTTGCGGCGGCCTCGCGGCACGCTCAGTCCTTACGTTCGAGGTTGTCGCGCAAGCGCTGCTGCAGTTGCTGGAGATCAACCTCGTGCACGGCGCCGGTCCCGGCGAGGTCGAGTGCGTGAGCCGCTGCGCTACCCATGGCGATACAGGGCCCCATCACGCGAATCGCCGACAGCGCGTGCGAGTCGGCATCCACACAGCGTCCGGAGGCGACGATATTGTCGGCATCCCTCGGCACCATGCAGCCGAGCGGAATGTAGTACACGTGGTCGTCCTTGAAGCGCTCCCAGTGCACGAGCTCCTTGGCGTCGTGCAGCTCGACCCACCACGCGCAGCGCGCTACCGCATCCGCCGGCCGTTCCGCTTTGCGAATATCGTCGAGCGTGAGCTGGCGGCGGCTCACGATCCAGCGCGTCTGGCGCAGGCCGGGGTTGCCGTAAACGCGCACGCGCGCGTTAGCGAAGATCCGCGGGAACTCAGCGCGCAGGAAACGGATAATGCTGTCCGCCTGGCGTCGCCCCTCGAATACCATGTGCGCGGTCTGCAGCGGATCGAGTGGTGTCTCGAAGTGGCTGATGTTGGCCAGCATGAAATTCTTCCCCGGGAAGTGCATCAACCACCCGTCGTGGCGCACCAGGCCGTATTGCGCACCATGCGACATCAGTCGTGCGTGTACGTCCTTCATCACCAGCTCGCCCACGGTTGCGAGATCGTAGTTTTCGATGAGGAAGTTGAGCGTCCCGTAGACCGGCGCCTGGGGCTCGCGCACCTCGAGCCCCGCCTCGTAGCTCAGGCTCGCATCGCCCGAAGAATCGACGTAACCGTTGGCCTTGACGCGCAGCGTGCCAAAGCGCGTCGCAAATTCGACATGCTGCACACGCCGCTTGTCGAAGGCGACGCCGGTCAGCACGGCACCGACGATCGCGTGAATGCCAGCTTCCTGCACCTTGCGCTCCATCCATCGTCCCAGCCGCACTTCGTCGTACTGGAAGGTGACGGTGGAGTGATGCATGCGCAGGAGCGAGCCTTCGGCGGTGAGATCACCGATCAGCTCGTCGGCGACACCGTGGGTGATCTGGTAGGCGTTCGCGCCATGCGTAAAGAGACCGATGAGGGTGCCGATGATGGAGCCGACTGCCTGTCCGCCGAGCGCCGGGGCGCCGTCGACCAGCACCACCTTGCGTCCGAGCTTGGCCGCTTCGAGCGCCGCGCTGACACCCGAGATGCCGGCACCCAGCACGCAGATGTCAGCCTCGACGGTTCGGGTTTTGCGTTCAGGCGGACGACGAATCGTGCGTGTCTTGATGAGCTCGGACATTGCCCTATTCGCGCTTGACCAGCACCGCGCCGGTAGACATCGGCTGGACGCTGCGCTGGTAGATGGACAAGTATCCGCTCGCGCGCGGCAGCTTCGGTGCCCCGCGGCGTGCGCGACGTGCCGCAAGCTCCGCTTCAGGTACGTCGAGGTCCAGTCGCTGCTGGTCGACATCGATGACGATGAGATCGCCATTCTCGACCAGCGACAGCGGCCCGCCGACGGCGGACTCGGGCGACACCTCCGCGACCGTGAGCCCCTTGTTGCAGAGGCCCGAGAGCTGGCCGTCACTGACGAACGCGACCTGGTTCTGCAGCCCGGCGGAATCGATCGCGAAGACCACCATCGAAGCCGGTCCTGCCATTCCCGGACCGCCCTTCGGACCCATGCCGCGCACCACCAGCACGTGACCGGGCTTGACCTGGCCACTTTCGATGGCGCGCATGGCTTCAGTGCCGTCGTCGTACACGATTGCGGGACCGCTGAACTGCGCGCGGCGGTCATCGTTGCGCACGCCGAGCTTCACGATGGCGCTCTCGGGCGCCAGCGAACCGCGCAGCACCACGATTGGCGGCTTGTCGGAGAACGGACGATCGAGGGGACGGATCACTTCAGCGTCGCGCACCACCGCACCGCGAATGTTCTGCCGCATGCTGGTGCCGGTCACGGTCAGGGCGTCGCCGTCGAGCAGCGGCTCGAGCTGCTTCATCAGCGCCAACGCTCCGCCAGCGGCTTCGAAAGCCTCGATCGAGTCCTCGCCGTTGGGCCGCACGGCGCTCAGGACTGGCACGCGCGCACCCAGTTCGTTGAAGAGCTGGAACACGTCGATGTCGACGCCGGATTCGATGGCCGTCGCCTGCAGATGCTTGATGCAATTGATCGAGCCGCTGACGGCCAGCACGGCGGCCACGGCGTTGCGAAAGGCACCCGGCGTCAGGATCGTGCGAGGTTTCAGGTCCTCGAGCACCATGCCGACGACGCGCTGGCCCGAGCGACGGGCGTTGTCGAACATCTTCGGGCTGTTGGCGAGCACCGGGGCACAGCCGGGCAAGGTCATGCCGAGCACTTCGCACACCACGTGCATGGAATTGGCCGTCGCCATACCGGAGCACACGCCCGGGCCGCGGATGGCGTTGTCACTCATGCCGCGCAACTGCTCGCTCGAGAGCTTGCCGAACGCGGTTTGCACCGAGCCGTAGAACACATCCTCGATGTCGACGTGCTTGCCCTGGTACTCACCGCTCGGGTGGTAGCCGCAGATGACGATGATGCTCGGGATGTTGAAACGTCCCGCGGCCATGAGGTGCGCCGGCATGGTCTTGTCGCAGGACGACAGGCAGATCATGCCGTCGAGTTGCGCTCCCTCGATGGCGATTTCCATGTCGTTTACGATCAGGTCGCGCGACGCGAGGATGTAGCCGCCGCCACCGCCGGCCCCGATGATGAAGTCGCTGGGCGCGGCCGTGCGGACCTCGAACGGCACCCCGCCGGCATCGCGGATCGCTTCCTTGACGACCTTCGCGACACCGTCGAGGTGGCTGAAACAGATCGCGAGCTCGGAGGAGCTGTTGACCACCGCGATCTTCGGCTTCTGCATGTCCGCATCGCTCAGGCCGAGCGCTTTCCATTGCGCACGGCGCACGGCCTCGCGCGGCGAGCCGGGTTCGAAGTTGCTGCGGAGGGGCTTTTTCATGGTCGCGTTCGGACCGTTGCGGAAATGGTAGCCCGCGCAAGCCACTGACAGAACACGCCCCGCGGCGCGATCAGCCTTCTGATTTCACGAATAATGCACTCACGAAGCGGCTGAATCGGCCTGCCAAGGTGGGCGTTGCATGCGCTCCTTGAGAAAGGTGACGAGCTCGCGCACCGCAGGCTTGTTCATTTTCATGGACGGTACCAGCGCCTTCAGCCAGAAGGACGCGAGCGGAAAGCCTTCGAGGACCTGGATGAGGCGGCCGGTGCGCAGGTCCTCCTCCGCCAGGTAGCGGGGCACGACCGCGACGCCCAGTCCGCGCCGAGCGGCCTCGAGCAGCACGCGGCCGTCATTGGCGTGCAGGCGCGAGTGCACTTCGACGCTTACGGCGCCGCGCGGGCCTTCGAACAACAGTGTGGTGCCGAGGAGCACCGAAGTCAGGCAATTGTGATCGACGAGATCGGTGGGATGCTCAGGCTCACGCCGCCCGCGCATGTAGGCCGGTGAGCAGCACAGCACGAGCGGGTAGGGACACAACGGCACGTCGGAAACACCTGGGTAGGACGCGGGCCGCGCCCCGACCACGAGATCGAAGCCTTCCTCGAGAGGATTGACCGAGCGGTCGAGCAGCACGATTTCCAGGCTGACACCGGGATGGCGCACCTGGAACTCGCTCAGGAGTCCCCCGAGGTACAGCGAGGTCACCGTCGTGGGCGCCTTGATGCGCAGGTGTCCTTCGATGCCGCGCGCCTGCGCGGCGGTACCGCTGATCGTGTCCTCGAGCTCAGCAATCAAGCGCATGAACTGCGGCACGAGGCGTTCGCCAGCGGCGGTGAGCGACAGTCCTCGCGTGGAACGCGTGATGAGCTGCGTGCCGACCTGCTCTTCGAGGAGCGTGATGCGCTTGGTTACCACCGAAGGGGCGATGCCGAGCTCGCGTGCCGCGCCCGAGAAGCTGCGCACGCGCGCAACCAGCAGGAAAGTGTTGATGTGGAGCAGCGTGTTCATGAGTTGTTCGCGTTGCGAGAAAGCTGATCGCGTTTTTTGTGCCGTTCTCTCCCCCGGATTTCGGTGCTACCGTCTTTTGAGAGCCAAATCAAGCCGTTGAAATATCCATCAGCCACGCCGGGGGGAGCTATGGTCATTTCCGGAAATGTTGCGCGCATCCGACGCAACCGTTCGATCGCTGCCGTTGCGGCGCTGACATCCGCCGCGGCAGCCCTCGTGGCCGCGGCTCCCGCCGCCGCCCAGCAGGACAGTGTGCTCGAGGAAGTCGTGGTGTCCGCGCAGTTCCGCGAGGAACGGTTGCAGGACACGCCGATCGCCATCTCGGCGTTCACCGCCGAGAACCTCGAGGCCCGCGGAGTCTACAGCGTGACGGACCTCGACGCCTTCGTGCCGAACACCGTCATCGCGCCGCTCGGCGCGGGCTGGGGCGCGACCATGGCGGCCTTCATCCGCGGCGTCGGCCTGGGTGACAACATCCTGTCGTTCGAGCCGGGTGTGCCGATCTACGTGGACGATGTGTACAACGGCCGCCCGCAGGGCGCGATCTTCGACCTGCTCGATCTCGAGCGCGTCGAGGTCCTGCGTGGCCCGCAGGGCACGCTCTTCGGCAAGAACGCGATCGGCGGCACAGTGCGCCTCATCTCCAAGAAGCCGCAGGGCGATGGCACCGGCTCGCTCAGCCTGATGATCGGCAGCTACGACCGCATCGATGCGCGCGGCTGGATGGACGTGCCGCTGATCGCCGACAAGGCGTTCGCACGCTTCTCGTTTTCGAGCAAGACGGCGGATGGCTTCTTCAAAGTGCTCGACTACGAATGCGTGAACGGCGCCGGTTCACTCGGCGCTGGCGGGCCCGGATTACCCGATGGTCCGTACAACGTGCCGGGCGGCTACCCCGGCGGACTGAATGGCATCGCGCTCGGCTCGATGGTGACCCCGGGCCGTGGCTGCGTGGTCGACACGCTGCAGGATGAAAACGTTCAGTCGGGCCGCGCGGCATTTCGCTTCCTGTTGAGCGAGGACATCGAGCTCAACGTGATCGGCGACATCACCGAGCAGCGGCAGAAGGGCCCGGGCGACAAGTACACGATCATCGACGGCACCAACGGGCTCAACGCGTTCTGGGGCGGCGTGTTCGCCGACCCGGTGTTCGGGCCGGGCATGAGCTACGACGGCCGCTTCGTGACGAACGACATCTACACGAACTACAGCCGCTTCGACGATCCGCTGACCAACCGCCTGGTGCCGAACGTCAACAATCTCGAGCACTGGGGCGTGTCGGCCGTGCTGGAGTGGCAGTTCACGGACAGCCTCAAGCTCAAGTCGATCACTGCCTATCGCGATTGGTGGAACGAATTCGGGCGCGACTCGGACGGCACGCCGCTGCCCAACAACGCGACCTTCGACGAGAGCACGCACCGGCAGTTCACGCAGGAATTCCAGCTCACTGGCACCGCCGGCAAGGTCGATTGGGTCACGGGTGCCTTCTACTACGATGCGCACGACAGCAATCGCGGCTTCGACTTCCTGTATCCGACGATCATTTACCAGAACGATGCGTTCGATCAGCAGGACACTAAGAACTGGGCGGTGTTCGCGCAAGGCACCTTCCGCGTCAATGAGCGGCTGGCGCTGACCGCCGGCGCGCGTTACACGGACGACCAGAAGGACGCCATCATCTATCGCGCGAACTTTTTCGGCGACATCGTCATCGACAGCCAGTTCGTGCCGACCTCCGCCACCAACACCGACGTGACCGCAATTGTCGAGTACCAGTTCTCGGATGACCTGATGACCTATATCAAGTATGCGACCGGCTTCAAGGGCGGCGGCTTCAGCCCGCGCCCGGCGACCGAGCTGCAAACGGATCCGTTTGATCCCGAGTACCTCGATACGCTGGAGCTCGGCGCGAAGTCTGAGCTCGCGCAGGGTCGTGTGCGCCTGAACGGCGCGCTGTTCTTCTCCAAGTACAAGGATCAGCAGACGTTCGCGCAGCAGCTCGATTCGTCGGGCGCCAACTGGTTCCGCGAGATCAATGCGGGCAAGGCCGATATCTGGGGCGTCGAGCTTGACCTGCTGGCCGAGCCCGTGCCGAACCTGCGCATCGAGGGCACGCTCGGCTACCTCAACTATGAGCTGGTCGACAACGAGGAGAACGAGCTCCTGATCGAAGGTGACGGCTGCGCTGGTGAGCGCTGCTATTCGCCGCGTACGCCCGAGTGGACTGGAGCCGTCGGCATGCAGTACTCGTTCGGCATGGCGCCCGGCGGCTCGATCACGCCGCGTCTCGATGCCGTGTACCAGTCGAAGATCTACTTCACGACCAACAACCAGGGTCCGCAGGACGCCTACACACTGTTGAACGGGCGGATCACGTGGGTGTCTCCCGACAGTACCTGGGAAGTCGCGGTCGTCGGGCAGAACCTGAGCGACGAAGAGTACTTCAACGGCAAGCTCAGCCTGGTCGGCTTCTTCGGGCGCGAGCAGGGCAATCCGGGCACGCCGCGCACCTGGAGCCTGCAGTTCGAGCGCAACTTCCAGTAATCGCGTGCAAGGCCGGGAGAGCGGCACGCCCCACGTGGGTGCCGCTCTCGTTTAGGATGCGGGGACCGGAACAACCGGCGCATTGACCGGGCGCACGTGGCTCAGACAGAACTCGGCATGAACGCCGGCGCCGGTCCGGTCTCCACGGTGAGCTTCACGCCCACCTACCGCGGGTACGTGCTCGCGGTGCTCTTCCTCGGTTACGTCGTCAACGTGATGGATCGCGGCGTGCTCGCGGTCCTGATCCAGTCCATCAAGGGCGAGTTCGCCCTGAGCGACACCCAGCTCGGCATCCTGAGCGGCATCACGTTCGCCTTCTTCTATTCGACGCTCGGTGTGCCGATTGCGATGTTGGCGGATCGCACCGTGCGCCGTAATGTCCTGGCCGCCTGCTGCGCCATGTGGAGCGCGATGACCGCGCTCTGCGGCATGGCGACCGGCTTCTGGTCGCTGGCTGCGGCACGGGCGGGAACCGCGGTCGGCGAAGCCGGCGGCTCGCCGCCCTCGCATGCGCTGATCTCGGACTACTTTCCCCGCGAGCAACGCGGCACGGCGCTCTCCTTATATGCGCTCGGTGTGCCGGTGGGAGCCATGCTCGGCCAGTTTCTCGGCGGCTGGTTCAACGAGTTCTATGGTTGGCGCCAGACCTTCATCCTCATCGGCCTGCCGGGACTGCTGGTGGCGGTGCTGGTGCGCTTTACAGTCGCCGAGCCGCCGCGCGGTCACTCCGACCATTCTGGTGCGGCTGCGGCGCGCACAGCCGCGCCCCCCATCCGCAGCGTGGTGCAGTTCCTCTGGCGCTACGTATCGTTTCGCCACATGTGTCTCGCCGCGGCGCTGCACTCCGTCGTGTGGTATTCGGGCAGCGCTCTGAACGGCGCGTTCTTCGCGCGCTCGCACGGCATGCAGAGCGGCGAG
>DATIEU010000136.1:0-4196 GCA_035455565.1 Steroidobacteraceae bacterium
GGGTCATTCCCATTATCAGCATGTCTCCTTCATATTTGGTGAGGAGATCGACAAGGATGCTGGAAGACTTCTTCAATCTTTTCTTAGAATTTCTCTGGCCGCAGCCACCGCCGACAGGTCCGGTGATCGGCGGATGCCTGGCTGGTGGCACCTTGGGCGGGAATGCTTTGAGTGATGTGACGAGCTGACGCTGCGCACTGCGCTTTGCTAGCTGCATCACAGTTCACGTGATTCGGGCGCGCCCTGCCCCGAGGGGCTGCACTACGATCCGCCAACGGGATCGCAGCAGCCATCATGTTCAGCGCCCTTCTCGACAACGCACGCGGCTGGCGTGTCGTCTGGCACGGCAGGCTCTTCCTCTATTGGCTCAAGGACAAGAGAGAGGGCATCGCCTTATTCGCGATGCTGTGCGTGCCGTTTGTCGCGATCGGGACTTTCGTCTACATCGGCTATTCGGATCAGCTCGCCGCGCGCCTCGAGGCTTATCAGAAGCGCACAGCCGATCTGCACTGCCTCGCCGAGAACGTTTACCACGAAGCGCGTGGCGAGCCATTCAAGGGTCAGATGGCCGTTGCCGAAGTGACGCTCAACCGAGTCGCATCACCGTACTTTCCGAAAACGATCTGCGAGGTGGTGCACGAGGCCCGCTGGGATCCGATCCGCCGCCGCATGGTCGCGGCTTTCTCGTGGACCGAGTTCGACAACCCGCACTCACCGCACGGCGCGGCCTGGCGCGAAGCCAAGGCCGCCGCCGAAGCTGTCTACGATCGCGAGCACCCTGCCGTGGTCCCCGGCGCGCTCTACTATCACGCCACCTACATCAAGCCGAAATGGTCGCGCCAAAAGAAGACCGTCGCGACGATCGGGAATCATGTCTTTTATCGATAGCGTGTCTGCTCCGACCGAAATGAGTTTCCTAAGACTTGCTTTGACGGTCCTCGCCTGAACACAACAGCTACATGCGCTCTGCGAGCTACTATCGCGTAAAGGCGCGTGCTTGGTACCAGCGCATTCACCAGTGCGCGGCTCGCAACGTTCCTGCAGGAGAACCTCATCGACTATCGCTCGCCAACAGCCGCCGATACTGGATCAGGTGGCGGATGGCGTGCTGCTGTCGGCCCATCGACTCGTAGAGGCGCGCGAGGTTGAAGTGGCAGTCGGCGAGTGTGGGATCTTCGTTGATGGCGGCCTGGTAGGCGTCGAACGCGGCGCCGGTTTTGCCCAGGTCCTCGAGCACGACGCCGAGATTGAACATGAGGAGTGAATCGGCGCCGCATTGATCGAGCGCGCGGCGGTAGATGCGCTCGGCTTCACGGATCTTGCCCTGCTCGTGCACGAGGCGGCCCCAGTTGATCCAGGCGGCGGCGTTGCCAGGGTCGGCGCTGACGGCATGCTCGTAGGCTTTCTGCGCGGCGCGCGGATCGGTGTCTTCGAGCTCGAGACCTTCCTCGAACCAATCCGCCGGCTCTTCGCGCGCCGCGGGCACCTTTTCTTCTTGCTCCTTGCGCTCGACGACGCGTAGCTCACCGGAGTCGAGGCTGACATCGAGCCCGAGCAGATATTGGCCGTCGTCAACCTGGTAGCGCGTCTTGCCCTCGCGCACGACGACGCGATCACCGACCGCCGCGATGCTCAGGCCCGAGAGCGGCATCTCCTCAGGAAGACTCTTGCGCAGATCCTTGAGCGAACTCTTGATGCGCCGATGCGAGACCTTGGCGAGCGTGAGCGCGCGTGCGGCGCGCAGCACGATGAGGTCCTGGAAGGAGAAGCGCAGTTCGCGGCGCGGGCCGCGGGCCGGCTTGACGAAGCCGCCGTCGATCAGGCTGCGAATGGAACTACGCGACAGGCGCAGGACTCGTTCCACGTCCTGCACGCTGTAGGTCTGCACCGGCACTCCCTGAGTTTAGCGCCTCGCGGACTTGCGGGCAGCCTTCGCGGGCTGCTCGGCACGCTTCGGCGCCTTGCGAGTGCCGAGCTTGGACGCGGTGGCGCGTGCACTCTCGGTTCTCTCGAGGCTGGCACGCAGGGCATCCATGAGGTCGATGACCTTGCCCTTGCCCTCGACCGGGGGCTCGATGACGGAAATCTCCTCGCCGGTCCCGACCTTCTTCTGGATCGCCGCCTCAATGCGGCCGCGCACTTCGTCGCGATATGCGGCGGGATCGAATTTCTCAGTGGTCTGCTGGCCAATCAGCTGCTCCGCGAGCTTGAGCTCCGCGGGCTTGACCTCGGACTTCGGCACTTCGATCTCGGAGGCCGAGCGTACTTCGGTCGCGAAGTGCAGCTGCTGCATCGTGAGCACCTGGCCGATCGGGCGCAGGATCACGATGTAGGCCTTGCCCTTCGCGGCCCAGCGGCCGACCGCGCAACGCCCCGAGTCATGCAGCGCCTGGGTGAGGAGCGCGTAGGGCTTGTTGGCGCCCTTGTCGGGCGAGAGGTAATAGGTCTTGTCGAAGTACACCGGGTCGATCGACTCGATCGGCACGAACTCCGAGATCTCGACCGCGTGCGAGCCGACTTCCTCGAGCGCCTTGATCTCTTCCGGCGTGAACTTGACGTACTGGTCCTTGGCGAACTCGTAGCCCTTGACGGTCTCGTCGCGCTCGACCACCACGCCTTCCTTCTGACAGATGTACTGCTGCTTCAGGCGTGAGCCGCACGTGCTGTGCAGCATGTTGAAGGAGATTTGTCCCGAGGACTGCGTCGCCGTGAAGAGCTTCACGGGAATCGCGACCAATCCAAACGAGACGGTCAGTGATCCGATTGCGCGCGGTGCGGCCATGGCTGCCTGCCTTTAGGAATCTTTTCGCCTGTTACTTCCGAAAGCCTGCGTAAGGCTCTGTTTTATCTTGTCGATATCATGCCACCGGTCGCCGGTCTTGTCCAAACGGTCCGGGGTATTGGTAATGGTGAAGTCCATGGGCTCGGCCGCCTCGAGCTCTTCCCAGCTCAGGGGCATGGAGACGGGCGCGCCCGATACGCCGCGCGGTGAATAGGCGCTGTTGAGCGTCTTGCCGCGCACGTTCATGTTGTAGTCGATGAAGATCTTGCCGGTGCGCTTCTGCGTCGCCCACTCCATCGTGATGTCTTTCGGGTGTTCGCGGAGCAGATGCCGGCCGACCGCCTCACAGATGCTGCGCACCTCATCGAACGTCACGGTGCGCTCAATGGGCACGAAGAGGTGCAGACCCGTCTTGCCCGACGTCTTGATCACGGCCTCGAGCGACATCTCTTTCAACAGGTCGCGCAACCAGAACGCGACACGTCGGCCCATCGCAAAGCCTTTCTTGTTGAGCTCGGGCTCCGCGCCCTTCGCCTCTTTTCCTGAGTAGATGTAGGGATCGATGTCGAACACCAGGAAGTCGGGATAGTTGAGGACTGAGGACTCGAGTGCCTCGAGCGACTTCGCGAACTCGGTGCTCTTGCTCGCGGCGTCATCTTCTACGGTCGCGTGCGAATGCCAGACGTGAAACTCGAGCGTGCCCACCTGGCCGAGCCAGAGGAGCGAGGGCAGATTGTTGCCAAGCAGATACGTGTGCTGCTCCTCTTTGCTGCCCGAGAAGACGGTGACTGTCTCGATGTATTCGGGCTTCGACTGGCTCCAGTGTTTCTGGAAGAAGCGCTCGCCGTGAATGCCTTCGGGCATGCGGATCATCGTGAGCGGCCGATCCTTGAGATGCGGCAGGATGTACGGCGACACGCGCGCGAGATAACGAAGGAGATCGCGCTTGGTGATCTCGGGATGACGCGCGGCTTTGTCCGCGGGCCAGTACACGCGATCGAGATTGGTGAGGCTCACCTTCGCGCCGCCCACCGAGATGTCGAGACGCTTCGCCGGGTTTTCGAGCTGCTGCAGGACCTCGCCGATCTCGTCCGTCTTCTTCGCGACCTTGCCAGCCTCGGCGCCGGCCTGCGGACCGCTGCGGACGCTGCGCGCCGGAACATCGTCGCGAATTCTCAGGAAGACGGGCGCGCGCAGGTTTCCCGACGGCGTCCAGCCCGAGAAATTGACCTCGGCCACCAGCTTGGGCTCAACCCAGGTGGTCGGCCGGTGCAGGTCGACTTTTTCGTCAAATGGTGCGGTCTTTCGCACGAGCGGTTTCAGGCGCTTCTGCAGGTCATTGAAAGACGCGTCCGTGAGGCCCGAACCGACATGGCCGACGTATTTCAGCTTGCTCCCGTGCCAGTAGCCCAGG
>DATIEU010000137.1:0-13445 GCA_035455565.1 Steroidobacteraceae bacterium
TCGGCCTCAACAGCGTCCTGCAGGTCAATCCCGACGCGTTCCGGATCGCCGCGGCGCTCGATCGCGAGCGGCGCCAGCAGGGACCGCGCGGCCCGCTGCACGGCATTCCGATCCTGCTGAAGGACAACATCGACACCGGCGATCGCCAACAGACCACCGCGGGATCGCTCGCGCTGGTCGGCATGCCGGCGTTGCAGGACGCCACCGTGACAGCGCGGTTACGCAATGCCGGGGCCGTAATCCTCGGCAAGCTGAACTTGAGCGAGTGGGCCAACTTCCGCGGGTTCGCGAGCTCGAGCGGCTGGAGCGGCGTGGGCGGCCAGTGCAACATGCCTTACATCCTCGATCGCAACCCGTGCGGCTCGAGCTCCGGATCGGGCGCCGCCACGGCGGCGGCTCTGGGTGCCGCCGCGCTGGCCACCGAAACCGATGGTTCGATCGTGTGTCCGGCTGCGGCGAACGGTGTGGTCGGCATCAAGCCGAGCGTCGGCCTTACGAGCCGCGCCGGCGTGGTGCCGATCTCATCGACGCAGGATACGGTCGGCGTGCACGGTCGCACCGTGGCCGATGCCGCAGCGGTCCTGGGCCCGCTCACGGGTGTGGACGCACGCGATCCCAAGACCGCCGCGAGCGCCGGGCATTTCTTCAGCGACTACGCGCAGTTCGCCGATCCCAACGGCCTCGAGGGCGCGCGCATCGGCGTGGCTCGCCAGCTCACCGGCGGCGTCACGGACGAGACCGCTGCGATCTTCGAGGAAGCGGTACAACTGCTGAGCGATGCTGGCGCCGAGGTCATCGATCCCATCGATCTGCCGTCGTTCGACGAGTTCAACGCCGACCAGTCGGAAATCATCGTGCTGGTGTTCGAGTTCAAGCGCGACCTCAACGCCTATCTCGCCACACGTTCCGGCGTGCCGGTGACGAACATGGCCGACGTCATCCAGTTCAACCTGGATCACGCCGACCAGGAGCTGCAGTTCTTCGGCCAGCAGTGGTTCGAGCTCGCCCAGGCGGACACGTTCAGCCAGGCGGAGTACGAAGCGGCGCTGGTGCGTGGGCCGTTGCTCGCCGCGGAACAGGGCATCGATGCGGCGCTCGCAGCCAACAACCTGGACGCGTTCGTCATGCCGACGAACACGCCAGCCTGGCCGTCGGATGTGATCAACGGCGATGCCTTCCTGTTCGGGAGTTCGAGCTATGCGGCGGTTTCGGGATATCCGCTGGTGACGCTGCCGATGGGTTTCGTCTTCGATCTCCCGGTCGGCATCACCTTCAGTGCCGGGCGCTTCAGCGAGCCGACGCTCATCAGGCTGGCTGCCGGGTTCGAGGCGGCGCTCGGGCTGCAGCGCCGGCCGCGGTTCCTGGCCACGTTCGATGAGGAGAACCCGTCAGGTCGGCGACGCAGGCACTCGGATTTGAACGCGAGTGGCAACTCGGGCGTCCGCGAGCGCGCGGCACGCTCGCGCGACTCCTTCGACCAGTTCCTGGTGCCACGCCTGCGGCGGCCGATGCATCTCTAGCTCGGTAGCGCTTGCAGCAAACGACACGGCCTGGCACTCGCCAGGCCGTGTCGTTCTTGGGGATTGCGTGACGGCTTCTTTGTTTGAGTGGCTTTTAGGTGACCGCTGCGGGACCGGCGATGCGCGAGCGCTGTTCGGCGAGCTGCGCGTGCGCGGCCAGGGCAATCGCGGCCAGAATAATGCCGCCGCCCGCGAGCGTCGCCGCCGGAATCGCCTCATCGAACAGCAGCAAGCCGAGCACCGAGGCGACGATGGGCTCCGCCAGCAGCGTCACCGCGACGAAATCCGGCCGCAGGTGGCGCAGCGACCAGTTGTAGCCGGAGTGCCCGATCACTTGTGAAACGAGCGCGATGCCCGCCAAGGCACCCCACGTTCCGATGGAGAATCCGCGCATCGGCGTGCCCGCACCGAGGCAGGTGAGCCATAGCAGCACGGCGGTCGTCGCGTACACGATGCCAACATAGGGTGCGAAAGCCAGCGTGCGCTGGATCCTTTGCGCCACGAGCAGGTACGCACCCATGCAGGCCGCACCCGCGAGCGCGAGCAAGTCGCCGCGCAGTGTGCCGAAGCCGATCTGCGCACTCCCCCACCCGATCACGAGCGCGCCGATGACGCTCAATATCACCGCGCCGGTCATGAGCCGCGAAAGTCGCAGGGTTCCGCTGAGGCGCCCGATCACGGCGACCCACAGCGGCGCAGTCGACACCAGGACCACGCTGTTGGCGATCGAGGTGTAGTCGAGCGAAGTGATCCAGGTCGCGAAGTGTCCGGCCAGCAAAGCGCTGCCGCCCAAGGTCAAAGCCAGCATGCGAGGCTCGAGCGCCCGCCACGCGGGCCAGGCACTGCGCCACACCAGCGGCAGCACGACGGCGCTCGCGAGCGTCAGCCGCCAGGCCGCGATCGCGAGGGGCTCGGCATCCGCAGCCAGCCGGACGAAAATCGAGCCATGCGCTACCGCGAGCACCGCGATGCAGAGCACCGCGAGCGGCGAGGCGCTCAACATGCCGATGACTGGCGGAGCGTGCGATTCACGCGCGGGCAGGCCGATAACCGCGCGTTGAGCTCGAGCAACAGCCGCTCGGTGGTGGTCCAGTCGATGCAGGCATCGGTAACCGAGACGCCGTACTTGAGCTGGCGCAGATCGGCAGGAATCGGCTGATTCCCCCAGTGCAGATGACTCTCGAGCATCAGGCCGACGATCGAGCCGTTGCCCTCGAGCACTTGGTTGACGCAGTTCTCCGCGACCAGCGTTTGCAACGCCGGATCCTTGTTCGAGTTACCGTGGCTGCAATCGACGACGATGTTGACGGGGAGGTGCGCTCGTTCGAGCTCCTGCTCGCACAAGGCGACGCTGACCGAATCGTAGTTGGTCCGCCCGCCGCCGCCGCGCAACACGATGTGGGCATGCGAGTTGCCGCGCGTGTGAAAGACCGCGGATTGGCCCTGCGGCGTGATGCCGAGGAAGTGGTGCGGATGACGCACGGACTGCAAAGCGTTGATCGCCACCGTGAGCGTGCCGTCGGTGCCGTTCTTGAAGCCGACCGGCGTCGACAGGCCGCTGGCCAGCTCGCGGTGTGTCTGCGACTCGGTGGTGCGCGCCCCGATCGCCGTCCAGGTCACGAGCTCGGACAGATACTGCGGCATGATGGGATCGAGCGCCTCGGTTGCCGCGGGCAAGCCGATGCGGCCGAGATCGACGAGCAGTTCGCGCGCCAGCAGGATGCCCTTCTCGATGTGGAAGGAGTCGTCCATGTCCGGATCGTTCACGAGGCCCTTCCAGCCGACCGTCGTGCGCGGCTTCTCGAAGTAGACGCGCATGATGAGATAGAGCGTCTTCTCGACACGACGCGCCAGCGATGCCAGGCGCTGCGCATACTCGCGCGCCGCCTTTACGTCGTGGATCGAGCACGGGCCGATGACCACGAACAGCCGCGGATCCTTGCGATCCAGGATGTCGCGCACCACGCCGCGCGCGCGGTAGACGGCGTCCTCTACTTCGGATGTGAGCGGCAATGTGCGCTTCACGTCCTCGGGCGTCGGCAGGAGCTCGCTCGAGACGACGTTGACGTTATGCAGGCGATTGATGGTGCGATCGCTCACATCGAGGTCCGTATCGTCCAGAGTTCCGGGAAGAAGCGCAGCTCGAGTGCCTTGGTGAGATACGACACACCGCCCGTGCCACCCGTGCCGCGCTTGTAGCCGATGATCCGCTCGACCGTCTTCACGTGGCTGAAGCGCCAGAGCTGGAACTTGTAGTCGAGGTCGACGAGTTTCTCGGCGAGCTCGTACAGGTCCCAGTGCTCGTCCACGCTGTGGTACACGGCAAGCCACGCCGCGGCGACCTGCTTGCTGGGCCTGTAAGGCTCGCTGAAATCGCGATCGACATAGTCCTTGGGGATGTCGTAGCCGCGACGGCTCAAGAGCCGCAGCGATTCGTCGTAGAGACTGGGCGAAACCAATGCGCGCCTGAGCGCCTCGTAGGCCGCTGCGTCGTGCCGATGCACTTCGATCATCTCGGCGTTCTTGTTCCCGAGGCTGAATTCGAGCAGGCGGTACTGGTACGACTGGAATCCCGAGGCGCGCCCGAGGTGGTTGCGGAACCGCGAATAGTCCGACGGGGTGAGCGTCGACAGCACGTCCCAGCTCTGCACCAGCAGCGACTGGATACGCGATACGCGCGCCAGCATCTTGAACGAGGGCCCGAGGTCGTCGCGTCGCACGCAGTCGATTGCCGCCGTGATCTCGTGCAGGCACAACTTGATCCACAACTCGCTCGCCTGGTGGATCACGATGAAGAGCATCTCGTCGTGTTCCGGCGAGATCGGCCGTTGCGCGCTCAGGAGCTGGTCGAGCCCGAGGTACTGGGAGTACGTGAGCGATTCGCCCAGGTCCCAATAGACCTGCTCGTCGCTCAGGTCGACGCGGCCCTTGCCGCCCATGTCGCTTTCGGTCATGTCATGGTGGCCGCTGTCAGGGTTTCTCGGAGGGAATCTCGCCGCCATCGGGACCGTAGAAGATCACCCACACGGTCAGATCGCGTGAAAAGTATTCGAAGCGATGCACCGACCCGGCCGGCGCAAACAGGAAGTCGCCGGGCCCGAACGACATGCGCTCGTTGCCGACGACGAATGTGCCCGAGCCGGAGACCACGATGTATGCCTCGTCGCGCCGGTGTGGCTGCTGCGGATCGGTCCCTAGCGGTTGATAGAGCTCGACCTCGAGCTGCCCGCGCTCGAGCAGCACGGCGTAACGCTCGCCATGTGGGCCGGGGATCGCCTTGCGAGCGTCCGCGAGCGAGATGCGATAGGTCGTCATGCCGACTCCCACATCCAGGCGGGAACGTTCTGCCAGCCGCGCCGCAGGGCACGATCGAGTGCCCGGTAATCGGGCTCGTGCCGCGCGACCAGTCGCCAGAAGCGCCGCGAGTGATTCATGTGACGGGTATGGCAAAGCTCATGCAACAGAAGGTAGCGCACCACGGCAGCCGACTGGAATAGCAGGCAACAGTTGAGGCTGATGGTGCCGCTCGGCGAGCAACTTCCCCAGCGGGTCCGCTGGCGCCTGACCTGGACCCGCCGGACGGTGAGCCCGGTCTCGGCCGCCAGCCGCTCGGTCCACGGCACGAGGACAATGCGTGCTCGACTCATCAGCCATTGACGCAGCCGCTGCCGCACTTCGCCCGGCCCGGCATCGGCATTCACTTCGAGCACCCGGTTGGAAGTGTCGGCACGAACCGCCGTGCGCATGCCCGCCTTCGTGCGCACCCGCCAGAGATCCTCGCAGGCCGCGAGCTCGATCGTCTCCGGCAGGGATTCCCGGCTCGCCGGCGAGCGGAAGCGATACTCCCTAACCTTGCGATCCACCCAGTTGCGGTGGCGGTGCACGAACTGCTCGATCGCTCGCGGCCGCATCCAGGGCGGCACGACGATCTCGACGTTACCGCCCGCCATCACACGAATGGACATGCGGCGCGCGCGGCAACTGACCCGGACCCGCCAATCGCTGGCACGCTCGCTCGACCACAGAGACAGCTGGCCCAGTGGTCTCGCTTCGCGCGTCGATGGGAGCTGGCGCGTCACAGGCGTGCCGCCAGGCGACTGCCCTGATCGATGGCGCGTTTCGCGTCGAGCTCAACCGCGACGTCCGCACCGCCGATGAGATGCGGCCGGCATCCGAGGGATTCGAGAGGAGTCTGAAGCTCGCGCAGGGGTTCCTGGCCGGCGCAGATCACCACGTGGTCCACTGCGAGCAGCTGCTCGCCTTCCGCGGTCGCGATGTGCAGACCGGCATCGTCGATGCGGCGATAAGCGACACCCGCGAGCATGCGTACGCCCCGGCGTCGCAATGCCGTGCGATGAATCCAGCCAGTGGTCTTGCCGAGCCCTTCACCGGGCTTGCTGGCCTTGCGCTGAAGCAGGTAAATCGCTCGCGCGCTGCGCGTTACGTGACCGCCGTCGCGCAACCCGCCGCGAGCCTTGAGCTCCGGATCGATACCCCACTCCGCCATGAAAGCGCTCGCGTCGAGGCTCGGCGAGGCGCCGTCGTGGCTCAGGAACTCCGCCACGTCGAAGCCGATGCCGCCGGCCCCGACAATGGCGACTCGGTCGCCCACGATCCGCTCGCCGCGGATGACCTCGATGTAGGAGAGCGCCTTGGGGTGATCGATGCCGTCGATGCGCGGCACGCGCGGAGTGACCCCGGTCGCCAGCACGATCTCATCGAATCCACGAGCTTGCAGCGCCTGAGCATCGACGCGGCGACCCAATTCCATGCGCACACGCCGTAACTCGAGTTGCCGGCGGAAGAAGCGCAGCGATTCCCGGAATTCCTCCTTCCCGGGGATGCGCTTCGCCAGGTTGAACTGGCCACCGATCTCGCTGGCGCCGTCGAACAGCGTCACCTCGTGACCGCGCTCTGCGGCCACCAGCGCGCAGGCGAGACCAGCGGGCCCCGCACCGACCACTGCGATGTGTTTGCGCGCGGTGGTCGGGGCATAGACGAGCTCCGTTTCGCGGCAAGCCCGCGGATTGACCAGGCAGCTGGCGGTCTTGTCGATGAAGACATGATCGAGACAGGCCTGGTTGCAGCCGATGCAGGTATTGATCTCGTCGCCGCGGTCTTCGGCCGCCTTGCGCACGAACTCGGCATCGGCCAGGAACGGGCGCGCCATCGACACCATGTCGGCCTGGCCGTTGGCAATGACGGCTTCCGCCACGGCGGGATCGTTGATGCGGTTGGTCGCAATCACCGGCACCCTGATCTCGAGCTTGAGCCGCGCGGTCACCCAGGCGAATGCGGCGCGCGGCACCATCGTCGCGATGGTGGGAATGCGCGCTTCGTGCCAGCCGATGCCGGTGTTGATGAGCGTTGCGCCCGCCTTCTCGATGGCGCGTGCCAATTCCAGGGATTCGTCGAGGGTGCTGCCGTCCTCGATCAGGTCGAGCATCGAGAGACGGAAGATGATGATGAAATCGGCGCCAACGGCTGAGCGCGTGCGCGCGACGATCTCGGTCGCGACCCGGCAGCGGTTGGCGAAGCTCCCGCCCCACTCATCTGTGCGCTGATTGGACCGGCGGGCGAGGAACTCGTTGATGAAATAGCCCTCCGAGCCCATGATCTCGACACCGTCGTATCCCGCCTCGCGCGCGAGCACCGCACAGCGCACGTAGTCTGCAATCTGCTTCTCCACGCCCCGCGGCGACAGCGCACGCGGCTTGAAAGGGCTGATCGGCGACTTGACAGCCGATGGCGCCACGGCGAGCGGATGATAGGCATAGCGCCCAGTGTGCAGGATCTGCATGCACACACGTCCGCCCTCGCGATGTACAGCATCCGCGACCAATCGATGCCGCGGCACCTCGCTGCGCCAGCTCAGCTTACCGGCGAAGGGTTTCGCCCAGCCGACAATGTTGGGCGCAATGCCGCCGGTCACGATGAGCCCGACACCACCGCGGGCACGCTCGGCGAAATACGCCGCGAGACGCGGATAGTCACGCGCGCGATCCTCGAGGCCCGTATGCATCGAGCCCATGAGCACGCGATTGGGCAAAGTCACGAAGCCGAGGTCGAGAGGCTTGAGCAGATTCGGGTACGGCGTTGCGGTCATGGCGGTGCTGGCTGCGCGCATGATAGCCGAGTGCTGTGAGAGAATGGCGCTCCCCTACGCATGCCCGCCATTCTCGAAGCCCGTCGACTCGTCAAGCACTACGGCCAGGTCGTCGCCGTGAACGACGTGTCGTTCGCCGTCGAACAGGGCACCTGCTTCGGCCTGCTTGGGCCCAACGGCGCCGGCAAGACCACGACGGTCGAGATGATCGAAGGCATCCTCCCCGCGACATCGGGCGAGGTCCTGTACCGCGGTGAGCCGGCCGGCGGACGTTTTCGCGAGGAAGCCGGCATCCAGTTTCAGAAAACGGCGCTCCAGGACTTCCTCACGGTGCGCGAGTGCCTGACGCTCTTCCGCCAGCTCTATCCGCGCGGCGCGGACGTGGACGACATCATCCGCGTGTGCGCGCTCGAAAAACTTCAGGACCGTGATAACCGCAAGCTCTCGGGCGGCCAGCAGCAGCGCCTGCTGCTCGGTATCGCGCTGGTCAACGATCCCGAGGTGCTGTTCCTTGACGAGCCCACCACCGGGCTCGACCCGCAGGCGCGGCACAACTTCTGGGACCTCATCCGCACGGTCAAGGCGCGCAACAAGACCGTGATTCTCACCACGCACTACATGGAAGAGGCGTATTTCCTCTGCGACACGATCGCCATCATGGACCACGGCCGCATCATCGCCATGGGCTCACCCGCGCAGCTGCTGCGCGAGCATTTCGAGGACGTGATTCTCGAGCTCCCGCGCGAGGACTTCGCGCTCGATCGCGCCCAGGTGCCGTTCCAGGTGCTGGAAGGCGCCGAGCAGGTGGAGATTTCCACCTCCAATGTCGACGCCACGCTCAAGTACCTCATGGATTCGCAGGTGCCGCTCAAGCGCCTGCGCATTCGTCCCCGCAACCTCGAGGACCTGTTCCTCGAGCTCACCGGCAAGGAGTTGCGCGCATGACCCGGCGGCTGCTCGCGGTGCTGCACGCCCGCAATCTGGAATTCCTGCGCGACCGGGCCACGCTCGGCTGGAATGTGCTGCTCCCGGTGATCCTGGTGATCGCCATGGGACTGATCTTCGGCGGCCCGGAGCGACCCCTGTTCAAGGTCGCCGTGCTGCATTCCGGCGCGACGATCGATACCACGCAGCATCCCTTTCTCAAGACGCACTACGTGGAGTTCTTCACCGCGAAAAGCGAGACCGACGCCGTCAGAAAGGTGGCGCGTCACCAGATCGACCTGCTGCTCGACGTGCGCGGCGCACCACGCTACTGGGTGAACACTGATTCCCCGAAGGGCTATATCGTCGAGAAGCTGCTGCTCGAATCGGACCCCGGCGGGGCGCATCGCGAGGTGGTCACCGGAGAGGCAGTGCGCTACATCGACTGGCTGCTGCCGGGAATCCTCGGCATGAACATGATGTTCAGCTGCCTGTTCGGGGTGGGATGGGTGGTGGTGCGTTACCGGAAGTCGGGCTTCCTCAAGCGCCTGCGCGCCACGCCGTTGCGCGCCATCGAGTTCATCTCGGCGCAGGTGTTGTCGCGCCTCATCCTGATCATGTTCGTAACGGTATCCGTGTTCGCGGCGCTCCAGCTCGTGCTGCACTTCCGCATGGAGGGGAGCCCGCTGCTGCTCTTCACGGTGGCGCTGCTCGGCGCCATTTCGTTGATCGCGATCGGCCTGTTCGTGGCGGCGCGCTTCACCAGCGAGGAGCTCGCGAGCGGCATGCTGAATTTCATCACCTGGCCGATGATGCTGCTCTCGGGCGTATGGTTCTCGCTTGAAGGCTCGGCTGAATGGCTGCAATGGGTCGCGCGGATCTTTCCGCTCACGCAGATGCTCGATGCGGCGCGCGCCATCATGCTCGACGGCGCGGGCGCTGCGGACGTGGCGCCGCAGATGGCGTTTCTGGCGCTCACCAGCGCGCTGTTCCTGTCGCTCGGCGCCCTCTTCTTCCGCTGGCGGGCTGATTAGCTGCCGAGAAGGACAACAGCGACGGGACTCACTAGGGCCGCCGTCTCCGGCAGGTCTTTTCAGGGACGCCGTGAATACATCCCTGTAGGCTCCGACGAAAACATCCATGTTTTCGACGGCCCTGAAAAGACCTCCCGAACCCGACGCCCCAATCGTCAGGGCTTGCTGCGCAGGCTCAACGGGGCCGCATGCCAACAAGCGGCGGCAGCGGGCAGTGCAGCGCCGCGCAGATCGCGCGCAGCAGCTCCGCCTCTTCGACCGTCAGGCGCTGATCGTGCGAAATCGTCTTGACGAGGGCCTCAACGAGCTGCTCTTTCGCTGCGGGCAATAACCGGTCGAGACGGCTGAGCGCCTGATCCAGCGCAACCGGCCACGCGGGCGGCGGCGCGTACGAAGGCCGATGCATCGGCAACACGTGGTGCAGACCGAGCTCGAATGCGCGCCTTGCCGCGGCCTCTTCTCCCGCGCCCTGCCACGCCAGGACGGAGAACACCACTTGCAGCTCCGCGGCAACTTCGTCGAGACGCAGGCCGCGCGCGCCCGCGGTGGGCTGAAGTTCGTCACGCAGATAAACGCGCGCCAATGTGCCCAGCGCGTATTCGAAGATCTCGATGCGCCCATCGACGACAATCAGTCGATCGAGGCCTTGGACAATACGGGCGCGATCCTCCCGCGGCAGGCGGCGCAGCGCGGGGAACAGCGTTTGCAGCACGGGCAGACGCTGGATCGGCGTGAGCTTGCGGGCGGCATCCTCGGCCCGCGCGATGAGCGTGAGCGCCTGAGCTCCGAGCCGTTCCTTCACGAGCTCCAGCTGTCGCGAGCGGACATCGGGTTTTGGATCGAGCACCAGCGCCAGCAGCAAGCCGAGCGCCCGACCCGGACCCTCCAGATTCGCCAATAGCTCGTCCGGGAGCGAGTGCGCCAACACCTGCGCCAGCTCGACTTCGCGCGTGCCCGGATTGCCCACGGCTTGCGCCACGGCACCGGGGGCAATTGCCACGGGCGTCGCTGCCAGTGCGCTCACGGGCATCTCGAGCGCGGGGAGCGATTCACTCGTCACGTGCTCGCCCTCGGATCCCAGCGGCACCTGTGGTTCGAGGTTCACACGCGCGAACTCGGACTCTCTGAAGGAGGGGTCGAGCGCCTTGATGCGCTCGATCAACGGCGGGTGTGTCGCAAACAGCCGATTCATCCCGGCTGCGAACAGCATGTGCGCCACCTGTTCGACGCCCACGTCCTCGAGGTGCGAGCCCTGGTCGAAGCCGCCGATCTTGACCAGCGCACCCTTGAGTCCTTGCGGCTCGCGCGTGAACTGCACCGCCGAAGAATCGGCCAGCACCTCGCGCCGTCGGGCGATCGCCGCCTGGATCAGGCGGCCGAGAAATACGCCGAGATAGCCGAGCACCATCACCGCGAGCGCCGCCAGCACGACGATGGCCACGCCGCCCTTGCGGTTACCCGAATGACGCGAGAAGCGCAGCACCGTGCGTCCGATCAGCGCGATGATGACCAGGCCGAACACCAGGCCGATGAGGCGCGTGCTGATGCGCATGTCGCCGTTCAGGATGTGGCTGAACTCGTGGGCGATCACTCCCTGCAGTTCGGCGCGATTGAGCCGTTCCAGTGCGCCGCGCGTGACTGCGACGGCAGCGTTGGCGGGTGTATGACCCGCGGCGAACGCATTGATGCCTGGCTCTTGCTCGAGGACATACACCTCGGGCATCGGCACGCCGGAGGCGATCGCCATTTCCTCGACGACGTTGTGCAGCCGGCGGCGCAGCGGATCGCGGGCGTCCCTTTCAAGTCGCGTGCCGCCGAGTGAGCGCGCGACCACGCCGCCGCCGGCGCGCAACGCCGCGCTCTTATAGAGACTCGACAGTCCCACCACGGCGAGCACCAGCAGGGAGCCAAAAACGACCGAGCCCGGATGCGCGGCGATCCAGGAGCCGTTTGGAAACGTGAGAGTCTCGGTCTGCGCGCTCGCGAGGAGCGTCAGGATGACCCAGTTGACCGCGACCATGATGATCGCGAGCGCCAGCACGAACAGCACGATGAGGCGGCGCGATTGCGCGCGCGCCTCGGCCTGCCGCGCGAAGAAGTTCATCGCGGTCGCTCTGGCAGGCCTGGCACGGCCGGCGCAGGGCTCAGGTGAAGCTCACCTTCGGCGCCTCGCGCTTCTGCGGAGAATCGATCTCGAGCAGCTGTGCCGGCCCGAAACCGAAGGCATTGGCGACGAAGCTATTGGGGAAGACCTCGCGCGTGGTGTTGTATGACATCACCGCATCGTTGAAGGCCTGCCGTGCGAAGGCGACTTTGTTCTCCGTGGAGGTGAGCTCCTCGGAGAGCTGCATCATGTTCTGGTTCGCCTTGAGGTCGGGGTAGGACTCGGCGAGTGCGAACAGTCGGCCGAGCGCCCCGCCCAACACGTTCTCGGCACCCGCGAGCTGTTGCAATGCCGCCGGGTCGCCCGGACTGGCAGCTGCGGCACGCAGGCCCGTGACGGCCGCGTTGCGTGCCCGCACCACCGCTTCGAGCGTTTCGCGCTCGTGCTTGAGATAGCCCTTCGCGGTTTCGACCAGGTTCGGAATGAGGTCGTAGCGGCGCGTCAGCTGCACGTCGATCTGTGCAAAGGCGTTCTTGTAGGCGTTGCGCGCGCCCACCAGCCGGTTGTAGATGCCGACCAGGAACAGGATCAACAGAACGACGAGTGCGAGCAGGACCCAGCTCATGCGCAATCCTCCCTAACGTGGGTGCGCAAGTATTGCATACGTCGTCACACGATGGTGCGTCGGTGTTCCTTGAGTACGCGCACCTGCTGGGTGGGCGTTTCCGCGGACTGCAGCTTGGTGTTGAGCGAGCGCACCCACTGGGCGATTTCTTTTCCCGGGAGCGGCGCGCTGATGAAGAATCCCTGCGCCATGTCGCAGCCCATTTGCCGCAGCAGCTCCCAGCTCTCGGCGGTTTCGACGCCCTCGGCAACCACTTTGACGCCCAGGCTATGGCCGAGCTCAATGGTGGAGCGCACGATCACGGCGTCGTCGGTGTGACGGTTGAGATCGAGCACGAAGGACTTGTCGATCTTGATTTCATCGACCGGCAGGCGCTTCAACTGCGCGAGCGACGAATAGCCGGTGCCGAAGTCATCGATGGAGAAGCGCACGCCGTCGTGGCGCAGCTCTTCCATCATGCGCACCGCGCGCGTCGTCTCACGCATCACGGCGCTTTCGGTGATCTCGAGCACCAGTCGGTTGGCGTGCACTCCGGCGCCACGCAGTCGTCCCCGCACCAGCTCGGGCAGCTCGGGGTCGCTCAAGTCGGCCGCGGAGAGGTTGATCGACACGTCGAGGTCGATGCCCTGAGCGTTCCAGGCGCGCATCTGCTCGTGCGCGGTCTTGAGCACCCAGCTCGTCAACAGAATGATGCTGCCGGCCCGTTCCGCCAGCGGGACGAACTCGCTGGGCGGAATTCGGCCGTGACGCGGATGATTCCAGCGCACCAGTGCCTCGAGGCTCTGCACCTTCTGCGTGAGGATGTGCACCTTGGGCTGGTAATGCAGCTCGAGCTCGCCGCCGTCGATGCCCCGTCGCAAGTCCCCGAGGATCGCGAGCTGACGCCGGTGGCCCTCTTCGCGTCCGGCCTGGTACACCATCACGGGTTCGCCGCCGAGGCGCGCATCGTAGAGCGCCGTATTCAGGCGGCGCAGCAGCGTCTCCTCGTCATCGCCATGTGTCGGGTAGGTGCAGATGGCGACATGCGCGTTGAGACTCACGTGCACGTCCTCGCGGATCAGCCCTGCGCGCACCGATTCGATGATCTGGCCGGCCAGCAGGCGCGCGCGTGCCTCATCGCCCGCCGGGAGCA